>DAORKI010000057.1:0-6856 GCA_035439485.1 Bacteroidia bacterium | reverse complement strand
AAGTAATAGCGTTTACACATTGAACTTGTAAAGTCTCGCCACCATTGGGTGATGTAACAATGGGTGTAGGTGGAGTTATGGTAAAAACTGAATTAGAAACATCTTGCTTACAATTGGTTACATAATCTTGCACTCTTACCATGCACGTGGTTGATTGAGCCATGGAAGGAACAGTCCAAGCGTAGCTGCCAGAAACGTTGGCATAATTGGTCACAATATTGGTCCAAGTGCTTCCAGAATTGGTTGAATAAGCAATATTGTATGTATTTGATGTTCCTTGTGCATTCCAAGTGATATTATGTACTGTATTTCCTTGCCAAACTTCACCACCATTGGGTGATGTTAATATAAGAGGAATATTAATAGTGAAATTAGCATTACTTTGATCCGCTGTACTCGTGTTTTGTGCGTCATAAACACGCATTAAAACAGTATTAGATTGCACATTCGGAACAGTCCATAAAAAACTTCCATTGGTTGACAAAAAATTACTTGCCACTGAAGTCCAAATGGTACCACCATCTAAAGAATAATCAATGGTCCAATAATTTGAAGGATTGCCAGTTTGCGTCCACTGCACATTGTATTGTTGGCATGCATATAAAATTTCACCTCCATTTGGTTGAGTAATAGTGATTGTTTGCGCTAATAAAGAGGTAAAAATTGAACTTAACAATAATACCAGAGTTACTTTTAATTTCATTTTGTTATAAATTTGGCACGAAAGTAAATTTTTTTTGTATAAACTCCTCATTTGCGCTGAGGTGTTTCCTTTCTTATAAAATCAACAGAATAATAAATCAGATAAGTTTTATAAATTAATTTTATGATAAATGTTAGGTGTTGGAGCAAGCAAGTCTTTTAAATAGGTATCAAATATCATTTCATCATCTAATCTTCATCAGCAATGTATTTAATGTCGGGTTTTGGGTTAGTCTTATACTTAAAATTGTTAAGGAGTATTATTTTATGGTATACCAAAAACTATCTAACTTTAAGATTGATTAAAATGATAGTAGGCATTTTCACCATTTCTCCGATTTCAGCTGTTCGAATCTATACTTCTATGCATTCACAGTTGAAAGAAATATTTATTTTTAATATCCATTGTCAATTGTTTGCAAATCATATCTCTGCAGTTATCTTCAAAAATGATTTTGAAGTGTTATACCGATAACTCTTTCAATTTAGTCTAATTGCGGCAAAGGTATTGCCCTATTTGCAAGTTGTTTTGGTATTTACCATGGCATATTTATAATTATCATGGATTAATTTCACGAGGACTTAGAAATAAATTTAATTGGTATTATTTCTTACAATTTTCATTAATCAAACCCAAAATATCTTTTATTCCTAACTTGTATGCGGTATTTAAATCTTTACAGGCACCTTCTTTATCATCACTTTTTAGTTTAGATTCACCTCTCAAGGCGAATGCATATTGATATTCGCTGTTTATTTCAATACAAGCATCAAAGTCTTTTATGGCAGCTTTATAGTCTTTCAAAAAGAATTTACATTCACCGCGTTTAAATATGGTTTCATAATCTTTTGGAGCAAAGCGCAATACCCTGGTATAATAATTAACTGCATCTCGGTAACTTTTGTCGGCTTGTTTAATTTTACCTAAATAACGCCAAGCTTCTTCTGCATCTTTACTGTTTGGATTTAACTCGGTTACTTTTAAAAAATCTTTGATTGCTCCGTCATGATTTCTTATATTGTAGAATGTTTTTGCACGCTCAACGTATAAAAAAACATCACTACTATCAATGCTTTGTGCTTGGTTAAAATCTTCAATAGCAAGTCCAAAATTGTTCATAGCATCATGCACAATTCCGCGATATATAAGTACATCTCTTTTCGATTTTGTGGTGTCAAGTTCTATACTCTTAGAAAAAGCTTCTAGTGCTTTTATATATTGTTTTTCCTTGTATTCTTTAATCCCTAATTCTTTAAATTCAATTGCTGATTTCTGGGCTTTTAAATCAATTATATTACAAAAAAATAGAATCAGGCATAAATGATAAAAATACCTACCTTTTGTTAAAACTTCGTTTAGCATATTGTATTTTGACTGCAATTCAAAAACGAATTTACATATAATAATGGTTTTTTACAATAATTTATATCAAAGTGGTAATTTTTTAAGATTTACAGATTAAATTCAAAGTTAAAAAATAAATTCCTTTTGAATTTAAACAAATATTTACCTTTTGATTTCTTAAAATTGAGCTCGACATTTTAAGATTTGAGGTGATTAAAATTGAAAAATCAGGCTTAGTTTGCTCAACTTTAAAATAATTGTACATAGCTTGCAATTTTATAAATGTGGAAATTAAATTTCAAATATATGCCTAAATTGCACTTCAATTGAATGGCACAACTATTGATTTCAACATATGCTTGCAAAGCATTTTTCTGGTGTAAAATTATAATAATCAAAGCATTAGAATTAAAGTAAACAAGCAATTGATATGTTTAACGAATTGTACGCCCAAGTTGGCTGACAATTTGTCCTTTTAAAATGATGAAAGGATTATTTTTAACTGAATTACTGAAATATGGAAAACGATAATTTTAATTTTGAATTGAGGAATTTTGATAATATAGTTGATGATGAAGCAGAGTTTATCCCTTTGTTATCAACCGAGGATGAGGAGCAGATGAATGCTGAAAAAATACCTGATACCTTACCCATTTTGTCATTAAGAAACACTGTACTCTTTCCTGGAGTTGTAATTCCAATCACAGTAGGTAGAGATAAATCAATTAAATTAATCAAAGATGCATATAAAGGCGACAAAATTATAGGTGTACTTTCGCAAAAGGATGATAAAATTGAAGATCCTAATCCTGATGATTTGAATAAGATTGGAACTGTGGCCTATATAGTAAAAATGCTTCGCATGCCTGATGGCAACACAACTGTAATCATTCAGGGGAAAAAGCGTTTCGAAATGAAGGAAGTAGTGCAACAAGACCCTTATCTAAAAGCCACCATTCTTCCTTTTGAGGAAACCCGACCAGGAAAAAATGAAAAAGAGTTTTTAGCTTTAGTGGCTTCTTTAAAAGATTTGGCTCTTCAAATCATTAATAAATCGCCAAACATCCCTTCTGAAGCTGCTTTTGCTATTAAGAATATTGAAAGTCCCTCATTTTTAATCAACTTTATTTCCTCTAATATGAATGCACCTGTGGCTGAAAAGCAAAAGATGTTGGAGGTAGCTGATTTAAAAGACAGAGCCACTCATGTGTTACAACATTTAAGCAAAGAATTGCAAATGTTAGAGCTTAAAAATCAAATCCAAAGCAAGGTAAAAGTTGATATGGATAAGCAGCAAAGAGATTATTTTCTTAGTCAACAATTAAAAACAATTCAGGAAGAGCTTGGGAATTCTATTGAGAAGGAAGTTAGCGAGTATCAAAAGCGTGCTGAGAAGAAAAAATGGTCGGCTGAGGTTGCTGAAACTTTTACCAAAGAATTGCAAAAGTTGCAGCGTATGAATCCTAATTCTGCTGAGTATTCAGTTCAAACCAATTATGTTGATACCTTGCTTGACTTGCCTTGGAATGAGTACACCAAAGACCGCTTTGACCTTAAAAAGGCACAAAAAATTTTAGATGATGACCACTTTGGATTAGAAAAAGTGAAAGACCGAATTATTGAACATTTAGCTGTTCTAAAAATGAAGGGCAATATGAAAGCCCCTATTTTATGCTTATATGGTCCTCCTGGTGTAGGTAAGACATCTTTAGGGAAATCAGTAGCAAAGGCTTTAGGTCGAAAATTTATTCGCATTAGTTTGGGCGGTGTGCATGATGAAGCTGAAATCAGAGGACATCGTAAAACCTATATTGGCGCAATGCCTGGGCGTATTATTCAAAATATTAAAAAAGCAAAATCATCAAATCCTGTATTTATTTTAGATGAAATTGATAAAGTAGCTAGTAGCTATCATGGCGACCCTTCTTCAGCCTTATTAGAAGTGTTAGACCCTGAACAAAATAATGCATTTTATGATAACTTTTTGGAATTGGAATATGACTTAAGCAAAGTGATGTTTATTGCTACTGCCAATTCATTAAGTACTATTCAACCTGCTTTACGAGATAGGCTTGAAATTATTGATGTAAGCGGTTATACCATTGAAGAAAAACTTGAAATTTCAAAAAGACATTTGGTGCCAAAACAGTTAGAAGAGCATGGGTTAAAGAAAAACCAATTGCAGTTTAGCGATGATGCCATAGAAAAAATAATTGATGATTATACAAGAGAAAGTGGTGTGCGCTTATTGGAAAAACAAATTGCAAAAGTAATTCGCTCTAATGCACGTTACATTGCTATGAAAGAAGAGTATAATAGCAAATTAACACCTGCTGATATCAAAAAAATACTTGGTCCAGCCATTTTTCACCGCGATAAATATCAAGATAACAGTGTTGCTGGGGTGGTAACTGGTTTAGCTTGGACCGCTGTGGGTGGTGATATTTTATTTATTGAAGTAAGTTTAAGTAAAAGTCCTAAATCAGGAGGCAAATTAACTTTAACAGGAAATTTAGGAGAGATAATGAAAGAGTCTGCTGTGATAGCGCTTGAGTATCTTAAATCACATAACGAAATCTTTAATATTCCAGTTGAAGTTTTTAATAATTGGAACATTCACATTCATGTGCCTGAAGGTGCAACTCCTAAAGATGGACCATCAGCAGGTATTACCATGCTTACAGCGTTAACCTCAGCATTTACACAGCGTAAAGTAAAAGCCAATTTAGCCATGACAGGAGAAATTACATTAAGAGGTAAAGTTCTTCCAGTAGGTGGTATCAAAGAAAAAATTCTTGCAGCAAAACGTGCAGGCATTAATGAGGTAATTTTATGTGCCGAAAACCAAAAAGATATTTTAGAAATTAAGCAAGATTACATTTCAAATATGCAATTTCATTACGTTACCGAAATGGAGCAAGTTATCAACTCAGCATTATTGAACGAAAAAGTTGAACGTCCGCTTGATTTAATAATTAAAGAAGAAAAATAAATATGACACTGAAAGAAACATTCCTAGCCGAATTAAAACAAGAAGCAATAGCTACACGTCAATTATTGGCCTTAGTTCCATTTGAGGAGGCTGAATTTAAGCCGCATCCTAAGTCAATGACACTTTTGCGCTTAAGTAAACATGTGGCCGAAATTTCAGGTTGGTGGAAAGAATGTGTCCTTGAAAATGAATTGGATTTTGCAAAAACAGCAAGTAGTCATCCAAAAGAAATAAATTCCACACAAGATTTACTCGATTTGCATGATAAACACATAGCGCAAGCTATTAAGATACTATCTGAAGTTAATGAAAATGAATTTGATAATTTATGGACAATGCGCCATGGTGAACACAAATTTTTTACACTTCCCAAAGGGCAGGTAGCTAGAACTTGGTGCTTAAACCACTGGTATCATCACCGTGGGCAGTTAACGGTTTATTTACGATTATTAAATGTACCATTACCCGCTACCTATGCTACAACAGCTGATTTAGAAGGGAAATAATATCTAAAAAATTAGAATGATATCATAAACTAAATCATAGCTTCTGCTAAAGCTCTCACCATTTCGGGCTTTTCTTCAAAAAGATTTCCAATTACAATTACATCTGCACCTGCTTTGCAGCATTCGCTTACACTTTTAGCATCTCTAATTCCACCCCCCACAATCAATGGAATGCTAATTTCATTCTTTACCGATTTAATCATGGATAATGGAACTGGTTGATGTGCACCGCTACCTGCATCCATATAAATTAATTGCATGCCTAACATTGCTCCAGCTAAAGCAGTAGCGGCAGCAATTTCAGGTTTATTGGAAGGTATAGGAAAAGTATTGCTCATATATTGCACAGCAGTTGTTTGTCCCCCATCAATTAGCATATAACCCGTTGAAATAGCTTCTAAATTAGCTTCTTTGATAAGTGGGGCAGCTATAACATGGTTGCCTATCAACATTTCGGCATTTCTTCCCGAAATTAAAGAAAGCAACAAAATAGCATCTGCATGTGCGCTTAATTGCATAGCATTGCCAGGAAAAATTATAACAGGAACATCAGTTTCAGCCTTGAGTAAAGCAATGGTTTTTTCGAAATTATTTTTACGCAATAAGCTCCCCCCTACTAAAATAAAATCAACCTGATTGGTCTTTGAAAGTTGCTGCGAAAACAATTTTAAACTTTCAAGGCTATGCTTGTCTGGGTCAACCAAAACACAAAATTGCTTTTTATGCGTTTGTGTAAATTTATTGTAAATGCTTTTTGCCATATTTACAAAAGTAAATTTTTTTATGCATTATGGCAAATTGTTGTTGTTCATTTGCAAATTAAAGAAGTTGTACCGATTTGACTTTCAATTTAGTCCAATTGCGACATCGCCTTATGCCACTAGTTTCAAATTCGATCAGGATTAACCATTGCATATTTTATTAGTTTGGACCAAAAAATAAATGCAATTGGTATTAGCTCAATTGTAGCGTAAGTTTGACCTTTTTATTGCCTTCATACATCATCTCAAATTTTATAACAAATGCCACAGCATTTGTCCTCCTGAGCGAAGCGAAGGGCCAATATTCATCTTACCATTTTAACATTTTAAGGAGCATAAAATAAACTTTGTAGAAAAATAATTTGCTTTTAACAAATCAATTCTTTTATCTTTACATTATCCATCTTAAGTTCTTTCATTAATAATTCTTAGCCCCTATTTTTCATGAAAAATAATCCTAAAACATCATTAACAAAGGCTTTCAGCCTTTTACCCCCCCCATTTTTTAACATATTTTTAATATTGTTGCTCCTTTTTGCTCATCAAATAG
>DAORKI010000056.1:0-22430 GCA_035439485.1 Bacteroidia bacterium | reverse complement strand
AAAGGGATTATTGAATATACTAACGATCCAATAATTCAAACAATCTATTACTGTAACCAACTTCATTATCATACCATCCAACCACTTTAACCATTGGTCCAACAACGGAAGTTAGTAAAGAGTCAAAAATAACAGAGTGGGTATTTCCAATAATGTCAGATGAAACAATTGGATCGTTAGTATATTCAATAATCCCTTTCAAATCGTTTTCAGCAACCTTTTTAAAGGCATTATTCACTTCATCTTCAGAGATTATTTGCTCAAGAATCATGGTTATATCGGTTAAAGACCCATCTGGGACAGGGACTCTGATTCCTCCTCCTCCAATATTACCTTCTAATTTAGGAAAAATTTTAGTAAGCGCTTTTGCTGCACCAGTAGATGTTGGAATAATTGAAAGAGCTGCAGCTCTGGCACGTCTTAAATCATTATGTGGTGAATCTATTAATTTTTGATCCCCAGTATAAGAATGAACTGTGGTTATAAAGGCCGATTTTACCTTCCATAAGTCGTCTATCACCTTGATAAGTGGTGCAGCAGAATTGGTAGTACATGAAGCATTTGATATAATTAAGTCATTAGATTCTAATATATGGTCGTTAACACCAAGAACAATACTCTTTATTGAATTATCCTTGGGAGGAGCTGATAGTATAACTTTTTTAGCTCCTTTTAGTAGATGCATATTGGCTGACTTTGAATCTAAAAACAAGCCCGTTGATTCTACAATTGCGCTAACATCATACTTTGCCCAATCTAAACTCTCAATATTTAAGTGATGACTGACATTGATAAACCTATCGTTAATAAAAATACCATCATCATTTGCGCTAATTGTTCCATCAAATTTACCATGTATTGAATCATATTTCAGTAAATGTGCTATTGAATGGTTATTAGTTGGTTCATTGATTGCAACCACTTCTATTCCTTCTCTTTTTAGGCAGGTTTTTAGTAAGGTTCTCCCAATCCTTCCAAGTCCGTTAATTCCAATTTTCATATGTAAATTTAAAAAAATAACCCCATTAGTCTTCAAACTAATGGGGTTAAAATATTTATCAATTTTTAATTATTTTTTCACTACAAATTTTACTACTTTTTTGTAATTATTAGAGTTTACAGAAGCAATATATGTACCATCTTCAAATCCATCATTGTTAAATGTAAATTGATTTGTACCTTTTTTAAAGTTACCCATACTGATGTTTTTAACCACTTTACCTTGAAGGTCATAAATAACCAATGACGCATTGCCAGCTTCAGGTAAATTAAATTTAATAGTAGCTTGCTCAAATACTGGATTTGGATAAATAAGCATTTGTTGCGCATCATGGTTTTTACTTTCAATCTCTTTAACGCCAGCTAAAGTAGAAGTTGTATATATTCCTCTTCCATGTGTAGCAGCATAAATTGAACCTGAGTTCCAGCATTTATTGTACGGTGTTGTTTGCTGACGCAACATAAATACAGCACAGTTTGCCATTCCATCATTATCTCTTGTCCAATTGGTACCACCAGCACTTGTTGTCCAAATGCCATATTCAGTTCCGATAATAATTCTATTGCTATTAGAGAAATCAATCAAACTTGAGTAAACAGGCATTTTTGGTAAATTACCTTGAATGCTTGTAAAGTTTGATGCGTTACTAGAAGTTGCAGCAGTGTTTGCATTATTACAACGATATACATAATTCGTAGCATCATAATTACCTAAGGTTACAACAATCCTTGCAGCATTTTTTGGGTCAACAGCAATACTTGTTACAACTTGTCCGGCAAATGTTCCAATTTTAGTACATGTTAAATAAGAATTAGGATTATTAATCCAGCCTGACAATGTATCTGAAAGCTTATTAAATTTAATTGAATTAAGGTTAGATATTCTGTAAACCGAACCTGAACTTGGTGTTCCATTGTTTTGTGTACCAACGTATAAATGATTTCCATCAGCTGAGAATGATAATGATGAAACTTCGCCACTTAAACCGTCATTATTTCCAACTGTAGTGCTAACTCCAATTGGCATCCAATATGGACTGTCGCTAAAATTTAATGGTCTTACAGATAAGAAAACTCTAGTTGCAGAGCCTTGATTTGTCATACCAATGGCCATTCTTGAACTAATTCTATCAGTAATATTTTTAATTGTATCGCCAAAAACTGCTGTGGTTGTTCCATTATAGGTAGCAGTAAAAGGGTAGTTTGAATTATTACTATAGGCAGTAAATTGAGCTCCTGGAACTACTGAATTGCCTTCAGGGATAATATAATCAACTTTGTCAAGGCTTTCTGTGTTATCAAAACTTTCCCATAATCTTATTACAGTGTGAAAAGATGAATTATCTAAATATGCAGTTGGAGCTCCTTTAAAGAAAGTAGCATAGCTTCCGCCTAAAGTACCAGAGCGTCTTAAATCACCAAAGTACAAGGATGCAAATGATGCATCAGGATTAATTGCAGAAAAATCACAATCGAAACCATCACCGCCCATAACTTCTGTAGCCCATCTTGGAGTTGGACCATTAAAATCGATTAAATTTGTACCATTGTCTTGAGCACCACCAAGTACTTCACCTCTTGTTGAAGTTGCAACGGAATAAAATTGTGTTACAGAGAAATTCCTGTTTACAGCCGCAAAGGTTTCTCCATTATTTGTTGATTTGTAAATACCGCCATCATTGGTAAAATAAACAATGTTAGGGTGATTTTTATCAAAAACAATTTGGTGATGATCAGCATGATTATAATAAGGGTTAGAAGGTGAGGCATTCCAAACAGAAATTTGATTCCAACCTTGTGCTGGAGTATAACTCCATAAATCTAAACCTCCACAAATAATGCGGTCTTTATTATTAGGGTCTACACCAATAGCACATGCGTAGTCGCCCTGGTTACCTAAAATTTGAAATATTGCACCACCTGTAGAATTTGGAATTAATGAGAAGCTTGCTCCTTTATTTTCAGATTTCCAAACACCTGCTATTTGAGAATTTGATTTAGCTCCAATACAATAAACATAATTTGCATCATTACCACAAGAAGCAATTTGTAGGTTGCTCATACCACTTGGAGCTGATGGTAGCTGAATTAATGTAAAACTATTTCCATCACTAGACACATACATTTTTCCTCCAATACTAGCATAAACTGTTCCATCGTCACCAATTTCAATATCCTTACAAGGCGTAGCTAAGGTGACAGGGCTAGAAAAAGTTGACCCTCCATCGCTTGAAACTCTCAAACCTTTTGAAGTTCCTGCATATAATTTCCCATTCCCGTAACCTAAGGAATATACATATGAGAATGCTTGATTATAAGTATTGTTATATGGGGCTGTTGAAGGATCAGTGTTGGTTAACTGTGTAAAGTTAGTTCCATCGGTGGCTGTCCAAATTCCACTACCAATACAAGATGAGTTACCTGTACCAGGCACACCTCTAATGGCCATTAGTAATTCGCCTGTACCTACATAAATTCTTCCTCCCGGCTCTTGGCAAATGCTTACGGCAGCAATATTATCCCATTGATCGCTAATTAAAAACCAAGTAGCTCCACCTGTTGTACTTTTCCATAAACCACCATTAACTCCACCTGCATAAAGGGTTTTGCCTGTTGGGTCTTGGTTATCAATTAAAAAACATCTAGTTCTCCCACCAACATTATCTGGTCCCATTTCTGTCCAAGTTAAGCCTAAGGAGCCAGCTTTATTACTTGCCATTTCCTTTGCCTCTTTTTGAGCAGCAATCATAGCCTCAATTGGCATTTCGCCAGTGAGACCGTTTCTACGAAGATAGTAATAATACTTTGCGGCTTCTTCAGCAGATCTAGATTTTTGCAATGTTGAATTATCTTCTTTTCTAGGTTCGTACTTTTCAGTATTTGATAAAAGTCCGAAAACTGCAAGTACACCAATAGAACTTACTCCGAGTAATAATTTACTAAGTGTAATTTTTTTTGATTTCATATTTTATTATTAATTGAGATGTTACAAATAAACTAATTATTTAAAATAAAACAAAGTTTTAAAACAAATGTTTTTCAGCATGATATGAAGATCTTACCAAAGGACCACTTTCAACGTATCTAAATCCCAGTGATAGCGCAATTTCTTTTAATTTTGCAAATTGCTCAGGTCTGATAAATTCTTTCACTGGAAGATGTTTTGGAGTTGGCTGCAAATATTGGCCTAAGGTTAAAATTTTTACATCACTACTACGCAGATCTTTCATAGCTTCGATTATTTCTGCTTCGGTTTCTCCCAAGCCAAGCATTATTCCGGATTTTGTTTTTATGCCAGAAGCACTTAATTTTGCTAAAACTTCTAAACTTCTTTCATATTTGGCCTGAATTCTGACTTGCTTGGTTAATCTTTTTACAGTTTCGAGATTATGGGAAACAATTTCAGGCGCAACATCTATTATTCTTTGTAAATTTTCCCATTTGCCCTGAAAATCAGGAATTAGGGTTTCAAGTGTGGTTCCAGGACTCTGATTTCTAATCGCTTTAATTGTTTCGGCCCATATAATACTACCTCCATCTTTAAGTTCATCGCGATCAACTGAGGTGATTACGCAATGTTTAATTTTCATTAGTTTTACTGATTGGGCTACTCTATTGGGTTCATCCCAATCTACTGCTAAAGGACGACCAGTAGCAACAGCACAAAAACCGCATGATCGTGTACAAATATTACCTAATATCATAAATGTGGCTGTTCCAGCACCCCAACATTCGCCCATATTTGGGCAGTTTCCACTTTCGCAAATGGTATGAAGTTTATGCTCGCTTACAATTTTTCTTACATCAGCGTATTCTTTCCCAGTTGGCAATTTAACCCTTAACCAATCAGGCTTTTTTATGAATTGTCTCTCCGTAATATTTTTTTCTTCTTCAACTAACATAATATTTTTTTATAACCACCTTTTGCCCCAATTAACAGAAACATAAAAAGAGAAAGTTAAAGGACTAGCAGTATTAAATGCCATCACTTGCATAGCCTTTGGATGAAAGTCTAAAACCACACCTGTTTCAATTGTTCTTACAACCTCTTGATCGGTTCCATATTCAAAGCTTACCCCAAATTTACCATAAACACCAGGATTTATTTTCAATTCGTTTATTCCTTTTAAAAATGGCGCTTTGCCATAAATGTTCTCTACAAAATGAGCTTCTGGGTCATATTTTTCAGTCACAAGTTCATATCTATCTGGAACAGCAATTGATTGTTTGTAAATTTCCAAATAAACAGGCTTCAGTAAGCCAAGTGACGCCCCTGCATAGTAATTTAGGCGAACTTCAAGAGCTCCTGGCAGTTCTTCATCAAAAATGATCTTTTGTAGTCCATAACCAGCTCTTAAGAAAGCGGCATTGTTCAGTTTTCCATAATAATAACTTTTTGAACTTGTAGAAGCGGACCTGTTTTGCAATTTTACTTCTTTAGGGTGTCGATAACTTACATAATCAAAATCCCACATTCTTTTCATGGTTCCTGTTACATGTTTTCCATTTCTGTATGAAAATCCCCAACCATGTGAATTCACATTTACACCAAAAAAAGATTCATTTCGCAATTGGATTCCTGGGTTATCAAGCTCACTGCCAGAAACAACTTGGCCATAGGTGAAATTGCCACCAATGACTGTGAGAAAATAGAACAAAATTATGGAAACTCTAATACACATATAATAAGGAAACAAAGTTACTAAATTCAAACTCTATTTCAAACAAATTTTAATAAATTAAGTTTTAACATATCTTTGTTGAACAATTTTTTTTACATTATGATAACTTCCGAAATAACATATCTAGGTAATTTAAGAACCGAATCAAAACATATTGCTTCAGGAAATATTATTGTTACAGATGCCCCAATAGACAATCATGGCAGAGGAGAAGCCTTTAGCCCAACAGATTTAATGAGTAATTCATTAGGCTGTTGCATGCTTACAATTATTGGGATTGCTGCAAATACACACCAGTTTAATATTGATGGAACAATTGTTCAAATTACTAAAGTCATGCAGTCTAATCCAAGGAAAGTAGTTGAAATTAAAATTGATTTTAAATTTCCGTCCAATAATTATTCTTCTAAAGAAAAAGCGATTATTGAAAATGCAGCTAAAACCTGTCCTGTAGCATTAAGTTTACATCCAGAATTAAGGCAAACCATAAGTTTCGAATACTAATCCTAAATTTGATTATAGTAGTTTTAGTTTTATATTAATTTATTAACAATTCCATTAGTTATAAAGAATACCAATCTAAGTTTGATGACACAAATTAACATACAATTTACATTAACTAATCCAACTATAGCTGATATTAATATTTGTTTATCAAGTAAGTCATAATAATCATCACAAGAAATTCATTAATTTTGTTGAATTATTACTTATAAGATTTCAACTGTTATGAGATATCAAACTTTTATTTTCAAACTTATTTTATTGCTTTTATTTGCAAATGGTTTGAAAGGTTGGTCTCAACAATTATCTCCAATTGCTCCCAAAAATGGGCTTGTTATTAACAATGATTCTGTATTATTAAAATGGAATAGGTTGTACAATGCGCAAAATTATGAACTTAAATATACCAATGACAGTACATTTATAAATAATGTTACCAGCATAAACGTTGGACTGCAAACCAGCTATTGGTTAGTAAATTTGTTAAGCAACACTACTTACTATTGGCGAGTTGAAGGAAATAATGGTTCAAATATGGTTATTGGCCAGGCAAGAAAATTTACAAATTTTAAACCAAGCGATTTAACAGGTTGTGCACTTTGGTTAAGGTCAGACACAGGAATAGTGTTGAACGGTACAAATGTGCAATCGTGGAATGACTTAAGCTCGAATTCATTAACTGCTAACCAAGCAACATCAAGTTCACAACCCTTGTGGCAAGCCAATGCTATTAATAATTTACCTTCACTTTTGTTTGATGGCAATGATATGTTATCCGTGAGTTCTTTTCCATACAATCTTAATGTGAATGGATTTTTAGTTGGGAAAAAAACTAATGCAATCGTTAACCATGGAAATTTTACTTCTGGAACAAATTTTGATTTCGAAATGCAAACACTGAAGTGTGAAGTAGCTTTAAATGGGGGAACAATTGGTGCATTTAATGCTGTTGAATGGAGTCAGTTAACACTTAAAAGACAATCTGGAAACTCAATGGTACTCCTAAATGGAGTTCAATCAGGACCCGTTAATACAACCGTGTTGAATCCAATTGATCCTGGTGCTTTTTGTATCGGAAACAGAAATCCTGTGGTAAATTCACCAGCGCCATTGAGGGGTGAAATTAGCGAATTAATCATAAATACAAGTCCTTTAGGTGAGGTTGAGACTACTAAAATTCAAAACTATTTAATGGACAGATATACGCCCGAACTCACACTTGGCATGGATACCACAGTTTTGGATAACTTTTGCCCTATAAATATTTCGGCAAACGGTGGTTTTACAAATTATTTATGGTCAACAGGCGATACTGGACAAACTATCACAGTAAATGAAGCTGGATATTATTTTGTACAAGCATTGGATATTTTTGAAAGGCTTCAAACCGATAGCATATTTGTTTCTTATCCCACTGTTCAGTCATTGCCAAGCAATGTATTGTGTTATGGAAGCCAACTAAATTGGAACACAGGATTAACAAGTCCTTACACCTTTTTGTGGCAAGATAATTCCATTGCCAACCAATATTTAATTAGCCAACCGGGTAGTTACTATGTTAAAGTAACCGATGGTTTAGGATGTTCTTATTATTCTGATACAGTAAACATTATTTTGGATAATTTTCCTTCTATGGCATTTATAGGAAATGACACTTCTTTATGTTCTGGTAATACCATTCAACTCCAAAATGGCGCAACAACAGCAATAAATTATTTATGGTCTGATGGCTCCATGAATGACAGTTTAACTATTTCGACAGGTGGAACTTATTGGCTAGAAGTAAGTAATATTAACAACTGTATAGCAAGAGATACGATTCAAATAGTTTTAACAGGTATTGCGCCAAGCGCCAACTTTGAAGCGACCAATGTATGTTTAGGCTTAGCAACAACTTTCACTGATTTAACCACCTTTGCACCAGGAGATGTCATTAGCGCATGGGAATGGAATTTTGGAGATGGTAATTATGGTAATTTACAAAATCCTGTTCATTTGTTTTCGAATAACGGAATTTATACAGTTACTTTGAAAGCCATCAGCCAGACAGGCTGTGCAGGTTTAATTAACAAACAAGTAGCCGTACTACCACATCCTGTTTTAAATTTTTTAACTACAAATAATTGTAATGAAAAAGAAACACAATTTAATGATGTTAGCAATGCTCTAGGTGGTACAATAACATCATGGATATGGAATTTTAATGATACAGCAAGCACAAATAATATTGGGAATGGCATGAGTGTTACGCATCAGTTTAATTACAGCGGAAATTATCAAATTCAATTAATTGTAAACACCATAGAAGGCTGTGTAGATACCCTACTAAAGCAAATTAACGTAAAACCATCTCCAACTGCATTATATAGTTTTTCAAAACTTTGTGCTGGCGATTCCATTACTTTCAAAGATATAAGCACAATTCCTTTTCCACAACAAAATATATTTAGAAAATGGACCTTCAATGATACCATATTCTCGACCTTATTTGAACCAAAAGTATTTTATCCACTTCAAGGAAGTTATACTGTTATGCTTGAAATTATGGCTTCTAATGGATGTAGAGACACTGTTGAAAGTATCGTAAATATAAGCAATTATCCAAATCCAAACTTTACAGGAAATTATCCTTGTTTGAATGCAATAAATCTATTTATTGATTCATCAACATGTGCCAATTGCTTTATCAATAGCTATAACTGGACATTAGACAATCAGTTAATTTCACTAAATGATAGTGTTTATTTTCAAATGAATGAAATAGGAACACATACTTTAAATCTTGAGGTTTCAAACATACAGGGCTGTGTTGCAAACAAAGAAATAACATTTATGATCAATGAATTGCCTTTAGCCAATTTTTTAAGTAGTTTATCATTTGGCAGTCCACCATTGGAAGTTAGTTTTCAAAATTTATCTTCTAACGCTATAAATTACTATTGGAATTTTGGTGATGGTAATTATAGTAATTTAGCTAATCCAACACATATTTTTGCTGACACTGGAGTTTTTAATATAGCACTAATAGCTAGTGATATTAATGGATGTAAATCAAATGACAATGAATTAATTACTGTTATTCCAAAGAAAATAGACTTAGCGATTTTAAGTTCCAAAATTACAAGCCTAAATGATTATTTAAACTCAGAAATTACTTTCATAAATCTTGGTTCAACAATAATAAATTCATTTGATATATTAATTAAAGGAAATGCAAACTATAATAATTTATTAGAACATTGGGAGGGAAGTTGTTTGCCAGGAGAAGTGAAAATATATCGATTAAAATCTGCCTTTTTACAAGCCGAAGGCATCAATAACACCGATTTTATATGTTACGAATTAATAAATATTGACAAAGGATTCGATCAAAATGTAAATAATAATGAGTCTTGTTCAATTATTGCTAACAATGAGTTTAAAATTGCAACTGTATTTCCAAACCCTGTATTTGAAAAATTGAATCTAAAAATAATTTCGCCTAACAAGGGTGACTATTTATTAGAAATTATTGATAACAAAGGAAGTGTTGTTTCATCTTCTTTAGATAGCTTTAATGCAGGACTTAATTCATTTGTAATTGAAACTCTTCATCTACAAAAAGGCATTTATACAATTAAAATTAATGTTGATGGAAAAGTGATTACAGAAGTTTTTTGCAAATTGTAAGTAATGCGCGATGGTATTTGAGACAATTTCTTAATCTTTGTTATTAACCATTTAGACTTAACTGTCAATTCACTTTATCAATTAAATTATACTATAATTCAAATTCCAAAGTAGGAATTAAAAGAAAATTCCATTTATTTGCGAAAAAATTAAAATCTACATAAAATTGAAATTACAAAAAGTAATAATTTCAGGAGGGCCTGGTTTTGGCAAAACATCGATTATTGATGAATTAGAAAGAAGAGAATTTAAATGCATGCACGAAGTTTCTAGGTCAATTATTAAGGAGCAACTTGAATCGGGTGGGGATATTTTACCTTGGAAAAATTTAAATACGTTCAGTAGATTTTTATTTGAAAGAAGAGTTAAGCAATTTGAGGAAGCCCCCAATAATGGGTGGGTTTTTTTTGATAGAGGAATACCTGATATTATTGCCTATATGGGCAAGGATGAACTAGAAATCCCCAGTTCTTATATGCTCAAAATTGAAGAATGTAATTATTTTCCCATGGTTTTTATAGTGCCACCATGGAAAGAGATATACAAAAATGATGGAGAAAGAATGGAAGATTACAAAACAGCCTGCGATTTAAATGAGATTATTTCTGAAACATACGCCAATCTTGGTTATGAAACTATTATTTTACCAAAGATAACCGTTAAAGAAAGAGCAGATTTTATACTTAAAAAAATTATAAGTTTAAAACAATAGAATAAATGATGCTGCGTATAAATTATTTTAAACTTTTATGTTGGAAATACCTTCAGGTAACAAGACCATCCTGGCTAAAAGTGAAAGGTAATTTAATCATCTCAAAAAAAACAAAGTTCACTTTAGATGAAAAATCCCAAATTATTGTTGAAGGTGACGCAGATTTTAGTGATTCAGAGATTTATCTTGAAAACAGTGCGTTAATTTGTAAAAGCCTCAACTGTAATCAATCATCAGTCAGGGCGGTTGCCTCTAAATTAAATTTTGAAACTTTTGTACATTTTAAAAATTCTCATTTTAGTTTAGATCATGCATCAATAGAAGGGAAGAATCATTTCAGGGTTCACCATTACAGTTTAAGGCTTGCAGCAAGTTCCTTTAAGGCTGATGATTATTTTATGTGTGATGGCAATTTACAGATTTCTCCCACTTTCGAATTATTGAATGCTGATTTTAAGGCAGACCAAAATGTCAGAATTCAGGCTTTTGTGCTTGTTCATGATGGGAAGTTACAAATCGGAAATAATTCATTTGTAAACAGTGGATCAAAGATAAATTGTCAGACAGCGATTTCCATAGGTAATTATGTAATGATATCATACGACTGTGCTGTATTTGATAACAACTCGCACAGTACCAGTTTCATAGAGCGCAGGCATGAAATAGATCAGGGATTTCCTAATGGTACCCAACAAAAAAGTAGCACAAACATCGCTAAAGCACCTGTTTTTATTGGCGATGATGTTTGGATTGGCATGAGAAGTATGGTGCTCAAAGGCATTGCAATTCAATCAAAATCCATTATTGCTGCAGGTACAATTGTTACAAAAGATCTTCCTGAAAACCATTTAGTTTTTGGACCCGATAATAAGATTAAACCCCTGTAAGTCAACTTTTGTAGCCTTAAATCACATTCTTTTTACCTAAAGGCTTGATATCTTTGCTGTATATATGAGTTTTTTTTGTTTATTTGCCTTTTGAATTATTATACTAATTAAAACATTGGAAATAAGTAAGGAAAATCTTTGGACGGAAGTTATCACACCTAAAAAAGGATTATTAGATATCAATTTAAAGGAAATTTGGAATTACCGCGATTTGATTATGCTTTTCGTGAGAAGAGATTTCGTTTCAACCTATAAGCAAACAATCCTGGGGCCAATCTGGTTTTTTATTCAACCCCTTTTTACTGCTTTCATATTTTTTGTAATTTTTACCCGTATTGCAAAGTTGCCAACCGATGGTGTTCCTCCAATTTTGTTTTATCTGTCGGGAATTACCCTCTGGAACTATTTTGCCGATTGTTTTACAAAAACATCAAATGTGTTTATTGCTAATGCCAGTATTTTTGGAAAGGTTTATTTTCCGCGCCTCACAAATCCAATCTCAATTATTATTTCTAACCTAATAAAGTTTGGGATTCAACTTTTACTTTTCATTTTTATTATGTGCTATTACATCTTTACAAATCAGGTAGAATTTAATGTAGTGGCTGAATTGGCTTTGTTACCATTTTTAGTTTTAATTATGGCTATGCTGGGCCTTGGATTAGGAATTATTTTTTCTTCAATGACCACTAAATACAGAGACTTAAATTTTTTGTTGCAATTTGGTATTCAATTATTGATGTACGCTACACCGGTAATATACCCGCTTAATGCCACAAGTGGAAATTTAAGAAAGGTATTAGAATTAAATCCTTTAACTCCTTTGGTGGAAAGCTTTAGAAAAATACTGTTGGGGCAGGGAGAAATTAATTATGAAGGTTTAATTTATTGTAGTTCAATAACGGTAGTAACTTTATTCATAGGCATAGTAATTTTCAACCAAGTTGAAAAATCTTTTATGGATACAGTATAATATAAATGTATATGGGTGAAATTGCAATCAGGGTAGAGGACTTATATAAACAGTATCGATTAGGAACAGTAAATACTGGTGCTATTTCTCACGATTTAAACAGATGGTGGCATAAAGTAAGGGGTAAAGAAGACCCTTATCAAAAAGTTACTGTTGTAAATGACAGAACTCAAAAAACAAACAATGACTATGTTTGGGCGCTAAATAATATCAGTTTTGATGTGCAGGCTGGAGAGGTTTTAGGTATTATAGGTAAGAATGGAGCAGGTAAAAGTACCTTGCTTAAAGTGCTTTCTAAAGTAACAGGTCCTACCAAAGGAAATATAAAGGTAAATGGCCGAATTGCAAGTTTACTTGAAGTAGGTACTGGATTTCATCCCGAATTGAGCGGCAGAGAAAATGTTTTTTTAAATGGCGCTATCTTGGGTATGAGTAAAGCAGAAATTAAAAGAAAATTTGATGATATAGTTGATTTTAGCGGAGTTGATAAATATGTTGATACACCAGTTAAAAGATATAGCAGTGGTATGTATGTTCGTTTGGCTTTTGCTGTGGCCGCTCATTTAGAAAGCGAAATTTTAATTGTTGATGAAGTGCTTGCAGTTGGTGATTCTGAATTTCAGAAAAAATGCCTAGGTAAAATGAAAGATGTAAGTAAAGGCGAAGGAAGAACAGTTTTATTTGTAAGCCACAATATGGCTGCGGTAGAAAATATTTGTTCTCATGCATTGGTGCTTAAAAATGGAACGGTTGCCTTTCCTAAAGGTGCGGCAAAAGAGGGCATTCAGTTTTATAATCAGTCGGTAATTGGCGAATTGGTGAATACCCAGTTTATTGATAGAAAAGACAGAACTGGGAATGGAAATTTACAATTTACTAGTTTAAATTTTATTGATGCTACAAATCAAATTATTGAACAGCCTGTATGTGGCGCTCCAACTGTTTTAAGATTAAATTATACCTGCAAAACAAAAATAAGAACAGTTTCTGTGGCTATAGGTTTTAATTCATTGTCTGGCGAAAATAAATTCATCGTATGGACTGAATTGCTCGATAAAGATTATAAAGATGTGGAAGGAACTGGCCATTTCAATTGCAAAATTGAAAAATTTCCACTTTCTCCAGGAAGATATTTAGTTAATATTTTTGCAAAAACAGAAGGGGGCGAAATTTTAGATTGGTTACAAGATGCTTTAAGTGTAGATGTTGAGAATGGTGATTTTTATGGTTCAGGTAAGAATATTACAACAAGTCATAACAGTGTGCTCATTGAACATTCATGGACTTAGATTTTAGGAATTTAATTCAACGAATGTTATTGTAAGATTGATAAAAAAAATTTAGAATGATTGAAAAATACAAACAGTTTAAGAACGACTACTACTTATACAAAGACATTGTAGCAAAAGCAGCAATGCTTAATGGAAGTAGAGCAAATTCCAGGCAGATGTGGAGAAATTTCTATAGATGGCGGAATTCTATTAAAAATAATGTAAATAGTATTTCTGAAAGAATGCCATGGATGACCTTTGAAGCTATTGATTTACTTAAAACTAAACTTGATAAAAATTCAAAGGTGTTTGAATACGGTGGTGGTGGCAGTACTCTTTTTTTTATTGACAGAGTGGGGGAGCTTGTGACTGTTGAACATAACCCAACTTGGTTCGAAGAATTAAAACAAAAAATTGGAGAAAATAAAATCTGGAAAGGAAGCTACAAGATTCCTCAGCCAATTTCAAACTTTGCAGATTTAAGCTTTTCAAATCCGGATCATTTCATTTCAGGTGCCGAGAGTTTTTCAAATTTCTCTTTTAAAGATTATGTTACTCATATTGACCTGTTTCCAGATAATTATTTTGATGTAATTTCTATTGATGGAAGAGCAAGGCCTTCATGCATTAAACATGCCATTCCAAAACTTAAGAAAGGTGGTTGGCTATTATTGGATAATGCCGAGCGTGATTATTACATTCCTGCCATGGAATTATTAAAAACTAATACTTTCAAATCAAAGTTAAATCTCCATAGTGCATTAATCTTTTGCCAATGGACTACGCAAACCAGAATATGGGAAAAATATTAATCTATTTAGAAATTAAGCGATAATTATTTGTATTTAAAATGAAAAAAATAATTTCTAAACTTATACATAGCACAATACCAATGCCTGTTTTGGCATTTTTATTTCCTAAAAAGTATAGCAACAATTATTATTACAATCGATTTATAACCATTGATGATGAAATTGCAGGTAAACCATTTCAAGTTTATTTAAGACGTGATAGCTTTATGGAGGCGGTAATTTTGCAACATGGTTTGTATGGAAAGTGGGAAAAAGAATCTTTAAAAATTTGGGCTCATTTAGCTAAGAGAAGTAAAGTTATTTTTGATATTGGAGCGAACACCGGCATTTTCTCACTTTTAGCGCAAAACAATAATAATGAAGCTCAAATAATTGCTATTGAACCTGTTAATGTTAACTTTGATGTGCTTAGCCAAAATATTAAACAAAATTTGTTTCCAATAAGTGCCGAAAAGGTTGCATTGAGTGACAAAGAAGGAATGGCTAAAATGTTTATGCTTAAAGATCAGCTTAATTATATGACAAGTGTTAACGATGACCGTTATGCTCTACATCCCGAAATAAAAGGCAATACTGAAGTGGTTGAAATTGAAGTGCCAATTAGGCCTTTTAGTGCCATATTTGATAAATATAAACTTAGTAATATTGATTTAATCAAAATAGATGTTGAAGGACATGAAATTACCGTTTTAAATGGAATGATGTCTTATCTAAAAATGTATAAACCAGCTATATTAATTGAAGTCATTGGTGATGATAATGCACTACAATTAAATACTATGTTTGGCGAAATTGGATATAGCTATATTTCAATTAATGAAGAAGATAAATCAAAAGTGGTAAATAAACTTTGGGATAACAATCACCACAACTTTTTAGTTTGTGACTCCAATACAATTGACTTTCTGAAATCAGTTAACTTGGTTGAGTAAATGAAAATTGTAATTCTTGCTTATTGGTTTTCTGAAAAAATGGGATATGCCGAAAATTATCTTCCAGTGGCTTTTGGCAAGCTTGGTCATGAAACCCATTTAGTAACTACTGACTTACAAATTTATGCCACCTCGCCTGATTACGACAAAGTATACCTTCAGCATTTAGGCCCTAAACAAGTGAGTAAAGGTGTTTTTAAAAAAGAACATTATACTTTACATCGAAATGGTCATTATGAAAATGATGGGCTTGGGATTGATGCTTTAGAACAAAAAATCGCTGAAATTAAACCTGATGTTGTGTATTGCTTTGAAATTGTTGGACCTGATATAAATTTGCTTGTTAAAATTAAGGAGAAATATAATTTTAAACTTGTTTCAGAAAGCAGATTACATTTATCTGTTTTCAATGTACCTAAAACATTAAGACAGAAGTTTTATATTTGGCGGAAATCATTTCATTATAAAGAAATAGCGCAAAAGGTTGATTTATTTTATCCAATAGCGCCAGATGTACTTCAAGTTATTCAAAATTATTACCGTATTCCTAAACGAAAATGTAAATTGGCATCTTTAGCGGTCGATACAGATTTATTTAATGATTTGAATTTAAATGAATCAGAGAAACAAAAGTTTAGAAAACAAAAGGGTTTTAATGAAACAGATATAGTTTGTGTTTATACTGGAAGATTTACGCACGCTAAAGGTCCATTAATATTAGCAAAAGCTATCGATTATTTGCATTCTAAAGGCGAAACTGCTTATAAAGGTTTTTTTGTTGGACAAGGCGATTTGCAAACCCAAAGTGAGTTAACGCACCACAAGGGCTGTTCAACTCACCCATTTGTAAATGGTAACGAACTACCTATGTTTTATAAAGCCTTTGATATTGGTGTGTGGCCTCTACAAGAATCGACCTCCCAATTAGATGCAGCAGCTTGTGGAATGCCAATCATTATCAACAGTACCGTAGAAGACAAATTCAGAATTGAAGGCAATGGTTTAGCCTTTGAAATCAATAATTATCATGATTTAGCAGACAAAATAGTTAGTTTGAAGAGTGCGGAAGTACGAAAAAAACTTGGAAGTAATGGAAGTCAAAAAATAAAAAAGGCCTATTCATGGGATTTTTTAGCCAAAACCAAAATTGATGATTTTAAATCTTTATAAAAGAATTGAAGTTTCTTTAATTTAAACATATTTTAGCAAAACCGGATATCATCATAATGACACAATTGAAAAGTTTTTTGAAACAGTTATTTCCACCATTCATGCTTAAATTGTTTCGTTTGGCAATTGGTCATAAGCAAGAGGTAAAAAATGTAATTAAACCAATATGGCAAGGCAATTATCAAAGTTGGAATGAGGCTATTAAAAACACAAGTGGTTACGAAGCGAGCCAAATTTTAGAGCAATGTAAAAACGCTCTTTTAAAAGTTAAAAATGGAGAAGCTGTTTATGAGAGAGACAGTGTAATTTTTAATGAAGTACATTTTAATTATGGATTATTGGCAGCCTTACTTAAAGCAGCGAATGAAAATAATGGAGAGCTTATTGTAATTGATTTTGGTGGAAGTTTAGGAAGTTCTTACTTTCAAAACCGTAACTTTTTAAACCCCATAAAAAAATTAAAATGGTGTATAGTTGAACAGAAACATTTTGTAGATTGTGGTAATCAATTTTTTGCAGATGAAAATCTCGAATTTTATTATTCCATTGAAGCTTGCTTGGTAAAAAATAAACCAAATGTATTACTCATAAGTGGTGTTATACAATATCTAGAAAAACCTTATGAATGGTTGCAAAAGTTTGTCGACTTTCAAATTCCATACATTATAATTGATCGTTTATCACTCGTTAGGAGCGGGGAAGATGTTTTAACTGTTCAAAATGTTCCTGATGAAATTTATAAAGCAAGTTATCCTGCTTGGTTTTTCAACAAGGATAAATTTGAAAAAATATTATTCAATCATTATAATTTAATAGCGTATTTTGATAGCGGATTTACACCTCCTGCTACAATTAATGAAAACAATAAGGTGTATTGGAACGGTTTAATTTTAAAAAAATGAAATATTTAAATTTAGGGTGCGGAACACATTATGATTCAGGCAGTGAATGGACTAACCTTGATTTTGTTTCATCAGGACCAGGCGTTATCGCACACAATTTGCTCAGTGGTGTACCTTTTCAAGATAATTCTTTTGACTTAGTATATCATTCACATGTACTTGAACATTTTAGTAAATCAGATGGTGAAAAATTAATTGATGAGTGTTTTAGAGTATTAAAACCCGGTGGAACACTAAGAATAGCCATCCCTGATTTAGAACAAATTGCGAAAAATTATCTCAAGTATCTTGAAATAGGAATTGATAAACCAAATGATGAGCTAATTAGAGCTAATTATAATTGGATGTTGATTGAAATGTATGATCAAACCGTTCGTAACAATAGTGGTGGAAATATGGCTGCCTATATTTATCAAGATAAAATTGTTAATGAAGATTTTATGTATGAACGAATTGGAGAGGAGGGAAGAGCCTTGCGTCAAGGTTATTTAAATAATAAGTCCAAAAATGATGTGAGCAGCATCAATAAAGGGCAAAACATATTTAATCGGATTAAAAATTCAATTAACTATCGGTTCAGAAAATTTTTGTTGAAGCAACTTAATATTAATGAAAAAGCGCTTAAAATAGGGGAGTTTAGATTGGGGGGTGAAATTCATCAATGGATGTATGATAGATATTCCTTAAGTAATTTATTGACACGAAAAGGAGGTCAAAATATTGCAATTCGAACAGCATTTACGAGTAATATTCCGCATTGGGAAAGCTACGGCATTGATGGCAAAGAAGGTAAGGTAAGAAAACCAGATTCATTATTTATTGAAGCTATAAAAAAGTAAATGTATAATCTTGCAACTTTTTTTGATAAAAACTATCTCTCTAGAGGTATTGTTTTGTACAACTCTCTAAAAAAATCTGCACAAAATTTTTGCTTATACGTGCTCTGTCTGGATGATGACACAAAATTATTTTTTCAGCAAAACAAAAAATTATTCCCCAATATCATTACATTGGATATTGAAGAAATAGAGGCTTATGATACCGATTTAAAAAATTGTAAAATAAATAGATCTAAAATTGAATATTATTTTACCTTAAGTCCTTGTTTGCCTCTTTATTTAATGCATCAATATCAACTCAATCACATTTGTACCTTGGATACAGATATACTTTTTTTGTCGGATATCGAACCAATTTTCAATGAACTTAAGCAATATTCTATTATTATAACACCACATAAATTTTCAAAGGAAATAATTGCATCTGAAAAATATGGAAAATACAATGTTAGCTTTCAAATTTTTAAAAATGATGAAATAGGATTAGCCTGCTTAAAAAAATGGAGATCTGAGTGTATTGATTGGTGTAAAGATGAATATGATGAAATCAATGACAGATTTGCCGATCAAAAATATTTAGATGCATGGCCAAATTTATATGCTGATAAATTACTGGTTTTAAATGATGATGTATGTGGAATTGCAGCATGGAATCTAAATAATTACACTATCAGCAGTACCAATGAGCAATTTTACTCAAATCAAAAAAAAATAATATTTTATCATTTTCATAACTTCAAGATTTTAGGGAAAAAATGGGCTGCGCATGGTTTTAATAAATACAAGGTGAATGCCAATAATCAAATTCATATGTTATATTTGCATTATTGGAATTTACTTGAAGCTGCAAACCCTAATTCTAAAAATAAAACGGACATTTCAGCTAGGGTAAATTTAACTGGAAATTTGGGTGACAAGTTGTATAACGAAAGGTATGTGTATTTTAAGGTTAGTTCAAGGAAAATAAAATTTTTAGACTACCACAATCTTCCTAATTTAATTAGGAAAATAATTTATAAATTGAATGGCTGAATTAATAAATTTAAAAACATTTTCAGATAAAAGAGGCTCGCTCACGGTTATTGAAAAAGTGCTCCCGTTTGAAGTGAAGAGAATTTTTTACATCTATGGCGTTGATGATTCAGTGCGAGGAAAACACAGACACCACAAAACTGTTCAAGCTGCTATTTGTGTAAAAGGTTCATGTGTAATATCAAATGATGATGGCCAAAAACATGAAGATTTTTTACTGGATTCTCCTGAAAAATGCCTAATTATTTATGAAAAGGATTACCATTGGATGCATCAGTTTACTCCCGATTGCGTTTTATTAGTAATGGCTTCAGAATTTTTTAACCCCGAAGATTATATTTATGAACCCTACAGGTAAAATCATACCATACGAAAATTTAAATTTACTCAATAAAGAATTTGAAAATGAATTGCGTACCAAATTCGATAACTTTTTAAAAAGCGGTTGGTATATTTCTGGTAATGAGGTTAAACTATTTGAAGAGCAATTTTCAAACTATCTTGGTCTGAAGCATTGTATTGGAGTGGCTAATGGATTGGATGGGTTAGAATTGGCTTTAAATGTTTTTGATTTTCCGCCACAATCTGAAGTAATTGTACCTTCTAATACCTACATAGCTACAATACTAGCCATAATAAACGCAGGTCATAAACCTGTTTTGGTTGAACCTCAAATTGACTCATATAATCTTGACCCTGCTTTAATTGAAGAAAAAATAACTTCAAAAACAAAAGCTATCATGGTGGTGCATTTGTATGGTAGGGTGGCCCAAATGGATAAAATTATGCCCATTGCGCAAAAACATGGTCTTGAAGTTATTGAGGATTGCGCACAAGCTCATGGTGCATTGTTTAACGGAAAGATGGCTGGTACT
This sequence comes from Bacteroidia bacterium, assembly GCA_035439485.1. GTDB lineage: Bacteria > Bacteroidota > Bacteroidia > UBA4408 > UBA4408 > CAIKXD01. The sequence goes on along the minus strand of DAORKI010000056.1, from coordinate 2,171 downwards.
TTTGGAAGCGTAGGTGTATTTAGTTTCTATCCAACAAAGAATTTAGGTGCCCTTGGCGATGCTGGCGCAGTTGTTACCAATATTGATCATATTGCGGCTAAAATTAGAGCCCTTAGAAATTATGGTTCAGAAAAGAAATATTACAATATGTATGTTGGACGCAATTCAAGACTTGATGAAATTCAGGCAGCATTTTTAAGTGTTAAATTAAAATTTCTTGATAAAATTAATCAGCATAAAATGGAACTTGCTGCTTATTATCATCATCATTTGAGCGACCAAGTAACAAAGCCTGTAGTGGATAAAAATTATGTACACATTTATCATATTTATAATATTAGAACGCAAAAACGAGATCAACTTAAACAATATTTAGTTGAACATGGTATCAACACCGAAATACATTATCCTGTACCACCACATCAACAAATAGGCTATAAAAAATACTTTGAAAATATGCGTTTTCCAATAAGTGAACTTATTCATCAAACTACCCTAAGTTTACCTATATCTTATGCAAATTCACTCGATGAAGTGAAATATGTTACATCAAAAATAAATGAGTATTTTAATCATTAGAAATTTCTCATACTCATGAAATTACCAAAGATCTCTGTCATTACGCCTTCCTATAATCAAGGTCAGTATTTAGAAGAAACCATTTTATCTGTTTTAAATCAAAATTATCCGAACTTAGAGTACATAGTGATGGATGGTGGAAGTAATGATAATTCAGTGGATATTATTAAAAAATATGAAGGGAAATTAACCCATTGGGAGAGCAAAAAGGATAAAGGACAAGCCGATGCCATTAACAAAGGATTTGCAATGGCAACTGGTGATATTCTTTGCTGGCTTAACTCCGATGATTATTATGTTGAAGGCACCCTTGAATACATAGCAAATAAAATCAATATTAAAAACAATGAAATCATATTTGGAGAGGTAAATCATTTTAAAGAAAGTAATGCCTCTTACAAAATGAGCAATGTAAAAAACAAATTAGATAATTATGAACTAGCTTTGTATGATTATATTATTCAGCCAGGAAGTTTCTGGACCAGAAAATTGTGGGATCAAAATGGCGCCCTTGATTTGAATTTACATTTTGTATTTGACTGGGATTGGTTTTTAAGGGCTAAAGGTATAAATGCTACTTTCACTTATTCAAACCGAACCATGGCAGTATACAGAATTCATGAAGCACATAAAACTGGAACTGGAGGAGATAAAAGACAAAGAGAAATTGAACATATCTTAAAAAAATATAGTAATAATAAAATACTGAATGCATACATCTTCATGCGTGACCAAAGAAGCAAGATTGATGGCATCATTAACACAATGGTTAATCATAAGCTTACAAGGTTTGATATGAAGGCGCTTAGAATGGCTTTCCCAACAAAGCTCTTAAGCTTGAGTGATATTGAGCTGCGTCAATTATATGAACTGAGTTAGCTAATTTTTAAATTGAGCTTAAAATGTATGCTCCAATTGCTTTATTTGCTTATAATCGCCCTTTGCATTTGCAAAAATGCATCAACGCACTCAAACTTTGCCCCGAATCTAATGATACTGATTTATATATTTTTTGCGATGGTCCAAAAATAAACACCCATCCTGATGATCTCATTAAAATTGCTGAAACTCGCCACGTTGCGAATAGTGTTACCGGATTCAGGTCTGTTCAACTTCACTTAAACCATGATAATTTAGGATTAAGTAAATCATTGGTAAAAGGCATTTCTTTGGTTTTATCCAATAGTAATGAGGTAATTGTGATTGAAGATGATATTCTTGTTGGGTTAGATTTTTTAAAATTCATGAATCTTGCGCTAAATAAATATCAAAACGAGTTGCTTGTGGCTGGTATATCAGGTTATTCATTTCCTATTGGGCAAAAAAAAACCTATTTTTCTAGAACAGGTTCATGCTGGGCTTGGGCAACCTATAAAAGGGTATGGATGCCTTTTGTTGCAAGTGAAGAAGGTATTGACATATCCCAAATTCCCAAAAATGAATTAGAAATTTACAATGTCTATAAAGATTATTACCAAAAGATGTTTAGTCAAAATAAGCAAGGACTCATTAATTCATGGGCTATTAACTTTTATACTTTCTATTATATAAACAAACAGTTTTTTTTATTTTCTGGAGCTAATCTGGCTGAT
>DAORKI010000055.1:0-22551 GCA_035439485.1 Bacteroidia bacterium | reverse complement strand
CAAATCATGAATTAACGGCTTTTAGGTATCCAATCTTTAAAGTAGAATAAGGGTTCAAATTAAAAATGAACTTTGTAAAACATTTGTAATTTTGTAAACAAATAAATTAAAAAAATGAAATTAAGCATTACCCATTCAATTAAATTTTTTGCAATAATTATTTGCAACACTTTATTTAATTTAGATAGCACAGCCCAAGTTGCAAATTATGCTAGTTTGCCCTATTATACTGGATTTGAGAGTGGGGTCATAGATAGTAACTGGTACACCACTTCTTCGATGCCTGCAGGAAGAATAAAAATATGGCCTTCTGATACTTTAATTTGGGGTGGCGACACTGCCATGGCCGTTGCAGGAGATAAGTTTTTAGGAATGGATATGCCTACAGGTGGAACATTTAATTTAAACCAAGCTTGGTTAGGTGTTAATGCCAGTGGTTTTTCGGGCTTGTACTTAAGTTTTTGGTGGAATGATTGGAACGATGAAACTTCACCTGATGATGGTGTTTATATATCTGCAGATGCAGGTGTTACTTTTGTTAAAGTTCTAGATTTACTGGGTGGAAGCAATCCTGATTTAAATTGGGTAAATTTTAATTTAAATTTGGATAGTATCAATTTGGTTCATGGTTTAAGTTATTCCTCAAATTATGTAATTAAATTTCAACAATATGATGATTATTATTTAGCTGGTGGAAATGATGGTTTTATGTTTGATGAAATTGCCATTGGACCTGTGGTAACTTCAACAAATAAAATAGTGAAAAATGATATTCATATTTTCCCAAATCCTACTGAAAATGATCTTTATATTTCGGGCCTAAATGCTTTTTCTAACACTATTTGTAATGTGAAAAATTCATTAGGTCAAATTGTTTTTACAAATAGTTTTAACAGTGCACAGAACATCAAAATTAATCCTGAAATTCAAGCAGGAATTTATTTTATTGAACTCATAAACAACAATGAGGTAATTATTAAAGAGTTTGTAAAAAAATAACAAGCATTATTATTGGAAATTATCAATGTTTTTTAAAAGAATTTTACTTTTTCCTATTTGTGTAACTATACTTTTATGGGGTTGCAAAAAGGAGAATAGATTTGATTTAATTAAAAGAACAGGAGATATTATTGAGGAAAGAAGGGAGTTAGAGTACTTTGAAATACTTGAGGTGGAAGGCAATTTTAATGTGTTACTCATTGAAGATTCAGTATGCTTTGTCAATATTAAGGCAGGAAAAAATCTTATATCTAATATTGAAACCAACATCTCAAATAAATTATTGAAAATTAAAAACAATAACAAAGGCAATTTTACCAGAAGTTATAAAAACAAAATTGAAATATTTATTCATTTTAAAAAGCTTAATGAGCTAATTTATAAAGGCACTGGACCGATAACGTGTGAAAATGTGATACATAATGATAGCTTTACATTTAATTCATGGGATGGAGCTGATACGGTGAAATTAAGTTTAGATGTTCCTTTGGTTTATACTAATATTCATACAGGAGTTGCCGATTTAATTGTGCAAGGTAAAGCCAATCAACTTTATGCTTATGCACGTGGTAGTGGATCTTTTAGAATGCAAAATTTTATTTGTAAAAGAGTTTATACCAATAATATAAGCTCAAGTGATCATTATTTTTATGCAGAAAATAGTTTAGAAGCCCTGGTTCAATATGTTGGAAATACCTATTGCAAAGGAAATCCTAAAGAAATAATTAAGACAGAATATAATAAAGGAAAATTATTTATGATTATGTAACAAAAGTAGCGTTCTATATATTTGATAATGACTAACTTTGTACCGTTAATTTTAAAATTATGTTATTTACAAATATAGCCTACTCCGTTGTTTTTAATAGGTGCCCACAGTGTCACAAAGGAAAGGTGCTTAAATACCCGCCATATCAATTAGGAAAATTGTTAGATACTGAGGACTTATGTTCACACTGTAATTTAAAATATGAGAAAGAGCCAGGCTTTTTTTATGGGGCAATGTATGTTTCTTATGCTTTATCATCAGGAATTTTTATTGTAGCTTATCTTCTACAAAGTTTGTTTTTTAATTTCCCAATTACACAATTTGCTATTTTTATGGTAAGTTTAATGTTGCTAGCTTTTCCAATCATAGCAAGGTGGTCGCGTATATTATGGTTGAATTTCTTTGTTAAATTCGATCCTGCTAAATCTACAAATCAAATTATATAGTATAATGGCAACTTTTAATGAATTAATTCAATCTGAAAAGCCTGTTCTGATTGACTTTTTTGCGGAATGGTGTGGTCCTTGTAAAATGATGAAACCTATCCTTGAAGAAGTAAAATCAACCATTGGCGAAAAGGCTACAATTTTAAAAATTGATGTTGATAAAAATCCTCAAGTGGCTGCAGAATATAAAATACAGGGCGTTCCAACTTTAATGTTATTCAAAAGAGGTGAATTAAAATGGCGTCAGTCAGGGGTTATACAAGCAAGCCAATTATCACAATTAATTAATCAAAATATTTAAGAATAAAATACATGAAGAAATTACTGATCAATAATTTTTTAGTCCTTTTATTAATACTTAGCGCTTGTTCAAATGGTCAAAACGCTAAGTTTGGATTAAGTGCAACCGAATTTAATGAAAAACTAAAACAAACACCTGATGCTCAATTGGTGGATGTTAGAACCCCAGATGAATATCAAGGTGGTCACTTAAACAATGCTGTAAATTACGATTGGAATGGCAATAATTTTGGGACCCAAATAGAGAAGTTAGATAAACAAAAACCTGTTTTTGTGTATTGTCTTGCAGGAAGTAGAAGTGCTTCAGCAGCTGCTAACATGCGAGCTGCAGGATTTAAAACTGTTTATGAAATGAATGGAGGTATTATGAAATGGCGAGCTGCAGGGTTACCTGAATCAACTGGGAACAATTCATTACAAACCAAAGGCATGTCATTGTCAGAATACAATAAGTTAATCCAAAGTCACAAGGGTGTTTTAATTGATTTTTATGCAGAATGGTGTGCGCCTTGCAAAAAAATGAAACCATATTTGGATGAAATTGCTGTTGAAATGAAATCTGATGTAAAAGTATTAAGAATTGATGCTGACCAAAATAAGGAATTGCTTCAAGAATTGAAAATAGATGGTTTACCTGTATTAATTTTGTATAAAGGTGGTAAACAAACATGGCGAAACGATGGTTTTATTGAAAAAAATAAGGTGGTTGCTCAAATTAAATTGTAAAACATAAAGCAAACCAAACTGCTTGTCGCACCTAAAAATCACTTATTTGGGGGTTAAATAGCAAATTTTATAATTAGATATTTGCATTTTTTGTAACTTGCGCTTTTAAAATCAATTGGTATGTATATGAAAGAATTGGTGGCCGATTTTCCAAAGCAATTACAAAAAGCTTTGCTTATTGCACAATCTGCCAAACTCAATAATGCAATTAATTCAATTAATAATGTAGTAATTTCTGGTTTAGGTGGCTCAGGTATTGGAGGAAGTATTGTTTCTGAGCTTGTTTCTGATGAAGCCACTTGCCCAATAATAATTAATAAAGATTACTCTGCACCTACATTTATAAATCAAAATACCCTTGCTATTATTTGTACTTATAGCGGAAATACTGAGGAAACAATTCAAGTTTTAAAGCATTGTATTCAGGTAAAAGCCAAAATAGCAATAATAACTTCAGGAGGAGAAGCTGCTAACCTTGCTGAAGAGCATCAAATTGATTATATTTTATTACCTGCAGGTTTTCCCCCGCGCTCATGTATAGGCTATTCTATTTGTCAAATACTTAAAGTGCTTCATTTTCATGGAATAATTCAAAACAGTCATTTAAATGAAGTTGAAGAAACCATTGCTTTGCTCGAAAATCAAAAAGAAGAAATATTGAACGAGGCAAAACAAGTTGCAAATGTTATTTACAATAAAATGCCTATTATTTACACCATTGGAAATACTGAAGGCGTTGCTATTAGGTTTAGACAACAATTAAATGAAAATAGCAAAATGCTTTGTTGGCACCATGTAATTCCAGAAATGAATCATAATGAATTAGTAGGTTGGACTGAGAAAAATGATAATTTGGCGGTTATCGTTTTCAGATATGCCAATGATTACTATCGTTCAGTAAAGCGTTTAGAAGTTTGTAAAGATGTGTTCGCAAAATATTGTAACACCATAATTGAAATTAATGCCAAAGGTAAAACTCCAGTTCAATCGGCTTTATATATGATTCATTTAGGTGATTGGATAAGTTGTTTAATTGCTGATATAAAAAATGTTGATGCTGTGGATATCTCTATCATAAATCATTTAAAATCTGAACTTTCTAAGATGCAATAAATTAGCATGCTTATAAATAAAAAGGTATTTCATAAAGATTTAGGATTAATTGATTACCAAAAAGCATGGGATTTACAAGAGGAAATTTTCTCAAAAACCATTCAAATTAAAGTCAATAATAGAACTAATGCCTCAATGGCGTTGGCCACCGATAATTATTTATTACTTTGCGAGCATCCTCACGTATACACTTTAGGAAAAAGTGGAAAGCAAGAAAATTTGCTTGTAAACGACCATGACCTACAAAAATTAAATGCTAGTTTTTACAAAATTAATAGGGGAGGAGATATAACTTATCATGGGCCAGGACAATTAGTTGGTTATCCAATTCTTGATTTGGACAATTTTTTTACAGACATTCACAAATATCTTCGATTTTTAGAAGAGGCAATTATTAGAACATGTGCCCACTATGGCATAGTGGCAGAAAGATATCCTGGTTACACAGGAGTTTGGTTGGATCCTAATAAGCAGAGCGCTCGAAAAATTTGTGCTATGGGAGTAAGATGCAGCAGATGGGTAACTATGCATGGATTCGCATTTAATGTAAATACCGACCTTAACTATTTTAAACATATTGTACCTTGTGGTATCGATGACAAAGCCGTTAGCTCCTTACAAAAGGAATTAGGTCATAATATTGATATACATGAAGTGAAAACAATTTTTAACCAGCATTTTGCATCATTGTTTGAAGCAATTTTAATTTATTGACTTGTCATTATTTAAGATGAAAGGCATGTTGTTTATAAAATATTAAGATTTAATATTCGCAAGGTATTCTTTTCATAAAACATCAAATTATTTCCATTGTAAACTGCCTTGTTTTTTAATTTTATTCTTCCTTTTTGAATAAAATTGAAATCAAAAATTATTACTTCATCACTATTTTCAAAAAACAACAAATTATCTGAAACTTGTGATTTGAAAAGTAATGTTTGAAAATCAAATCTATCTATTTCAATTAAATTTTGATCAATGCCAATGATGCCATTTTCATGAATGTAAATGTATAAAATTGAATCAGTTTTCATTGAAATACTGGAACTGGCATAATCCTTTGTAATAAAATTTTTCCCATTAATAAAAGCAGAGTTTAGTTGAAGTTTTAATTCAGGAATTTTTTCTCTGTTTATAAATTCTCCATTCAAAATACTGTAAACACCAATTTTGTCCTTCTGCAACAAGATAAAATGCTTGTTCATCATATGAATATCGGAAATGGCATTTTCCTCAAGATTTATATGTTTGAGGTAATAATTAATACCATTGATTTTATTGAATCCCGCCAAATAAGGTGTCCCATAGTAAACTTTCTTTTTACCCATTGATGCATAACCTTTGTTTACCATCAGAATTAAGCTGTCCTCAATCAATAATAACGAATTTCCAGTCATTGATTTTTCTAATTTTTTTTGCCAAATTATTTTACCATTAAAGTCTAAAGCACTAAGACTTTGTTTAGAAGCAAAATATATTACATCACCTTGAATTAAAACATTTGAGCACAAGTCCCAGTATAGCTTACTTGTATGAGAAAAATAATAAATAGTATAAGCTAACCCTGCTCCAGCAAACGAAAATAACGAAGTTAATACAGTTCCAAATACATTGAAAGTATAAGGTATGGAACTTGAAATACGCTCTTCTCCTGTTAGCGCATCAAAATCCCATCCTTTACCATTTTTAATATTAATGGTATGCAGGCCAGAGGCTGATAACATTATAGTTGAATCATTAATATTGATAATCTCATTCCAACCAAAATACCTATCAATATTCCTTGTCCAAATTTTTTTACCATCACTCAATCTAATTGCCTCAAGAAGTTTACTGGGATTAGATTTATCAAAGTGTGAGTAATAGGTAAAAGCAATCTCATTTTTTTGATTCACATAAAGCAACTCTCTTTTTCCAGTCCAAATTTCTAATCCATTTTCTTTCTTGTAGCAAATGGTTTTGTTCTCACTAGTCAGTATAATGAATTTTTCTAAAGAAATAATTTGGTATTTTGCTTTTTGAACAATTAAAGACCAAAGCAACTTTTTCTCGGCCAAATCATACACACTAAGAAGTAGTTGTTTATTATCGAAATTAGTTTGAACAGTTATATACTGAGTAACACTATCAAATGAAGCATTAATAATTTCATGATTTAAATTTAAAGAAATCCCTACTAATAAAGAGTTATCAGCTAACTTAATGTCTGAAGTAAAACTGTTGTAATTTATTGTTTCTAGTTGTTGTGCAATAATAACCTTTAGGAAAGAAAAACATAAAAATACCGCAGTGTAGACACTAACACACTTCTTTTTCATGAAATCATATCCTGAGATTAATTTAGTCTATAATTTATTGCTGCTTGCTTAAAGATTTGTTGTAAGTATTAAATATATTTTAATTAAACAGCAACTGCACCTTTAATTGCAGGGTGTGGATTATAACCTTCGATGCTAAAATCTTCGAATTTAAATTCAAATATATTTTTAATTTCAGGGTTCATTTTTAAAGTTGGTAGTGACCTAAAAGTTCGGCTCAGTTGCAAATGCACCTGCTCCATATGATTGGAGTAAATATGAGCATCTCCTAAAGTGTGAACAAACTCACCTACTTGTAAGTTACACACTTGAGCCACCATGTGGGTTAATAATGCATAGGAGGCAATATTAAACGGCACTCCTAAAAAAATATCAGCACTTCTCTGATATAATTGACAACTTAATTTCCCATTGGCCACATAAAACTGAAAAAAAGCGTGGCAAGGTGGTAACTTCATCTGTTCTATATCTGCTACATTCCAAGCGCTAACTATTAACCTTCTCGAGTCTGGATTTTTTTTTATGCTTTCAATCACTTGACCAATTTGATCAATATGTTCACCATTAGGCTTTGGCCAACTTCGCCATTGCACGCCATAAACTGGCCCAAGATTTCCGTCTTTATCTGCCCACTCATCCCAAATACTAACGCCATTTTCTTTTAAATAGGCAATATTGCTACTTCCTTTTAAAAACCACAATAATTCATGAATGATACTTTTGGTATGTAATTTTTTAGTGGTGAGCAAAGGAAATCCATCTGACAAATTGAATCGCATTTGATAACCAAAAACACTGGTTGTCCCTGTTCCTGTTCTGTCGGTTTTAAGCGTGCCGAATTTTAAAACATGGTTTAATAAATCGTGATATTGTTGCATGAGGTTAAATTGTAATTAACAAAAGTAGTAAACAACAACAAGCGTTTTTACAAATTATATCAACAAATCAAAATAGAATTGAACACTATATTAATTCATTTTAATTTTTAAAAAAAAGTCCCACTCCAAAAGGGGCAGGACTTTTAAGCATTTATGAAACTTTATTTTCTATTCTTCTTTATTTTTTTTCAAAGTGTAGTATTCCTTATACATTTTTTTTAATTCACCATTAACTTTGTGAGTATAAGCAACATCGTAATTAAATTCCTTACTCATTTTATCATATCTAATTTTTGCAACCGGTTTAAGTAAAACATCAGTATTTAAATTTTTAACTTCAGCAAAAAGTGCAACATCTACACCAAAAATAAAAGCATTGTTTACATCTTTAGGAACTTCTGTATTTACTTCAACAATTTTTGTTACATATCCCTTTTTTTGAATAATTATTTTGAATTTCTTGTCCAATGGTAATTGAAAGGAAGATTTTCCTTTTTTATCAGTAAAATAGGAACCAATCAAATAGTTATTATTATTAATGATTTTAATTACAGCTCCTTTAACAACCACTTTTTCATCAGCCTTGTCTGGACCTTTAGAATCCTTTATCAAAGTGTTAATTTGAAGATAATATTTTTTAGGGTCTCTTGTTTGAGTGCTGTCGCTTTTTTCTTCCTGAGCTATTAAACTACTTGTGTTTAATAAGCAAAGTGCTATTAACAAAAATAATGGTTTAATAAATTTTGCCATATCTTAAAAGTTTAGAGTCTGATTCTGAATAACAAATAATTATAATATATTATGCTGCTAAAATAGGTACTTAAGTACTTAAAACAAAATAACCTGCCCATATTATTGAACAGGTTATTGTTTATAAAGGTTACAGTTTTTTAATTTACTAATGATTTAACAGCATCATTATCTTTTAATTTTACAAATTCCATGTCTGTTTTAGCCATTTCCTTCAACTTAGCATCCTTTTCAAAAGCCGCATTTAAATATTTTGCTACACCAGAAGCATCTGATTTTCTTGCTGAAATTATTGCTTTTAAATAGTTACCCATAGCACTATCTTTATCATTTGAGGCTTCTATGGTGCTCATAGCTGCATCAGGATTACCATTCAACAATTTTGCAAGTGCTGCGTTAAATGAATTTGCATCGCTGTAATTTGAGGTCGCAGCTGAATATTTGCCATTCATAATATTAATTCTTCCCATATTATAGTTTGCTTCTGCTGCACTGCTTTGACCATAATACTCAGTTGCAGCTTTTTTATCACCTTTTTTCATGGCAATAATGCCAAGATTGTTTAAAACAGCCGGATTATTAGCTGAAGCTTGATTAGCTTTCTCGAATGCAGCACCTGCTTCATTAATTTTATTTTGCATCAAATACATACAACCTAAGTTGTTATGACCTCTCCATTCATTAGGATAAACTCGAGCACAATGACCATAAATGGTAGTTTGAGTAGCCATATCTGTTGTTATAGAAGCAGTATAAAGTAATTCTTCTGCAGTTAAAGAATCTGGCATAGAAGCAGCCATTTGCATCAATACTTCATCAGTTTTACACTTTTTTTCACCGCTTACTGAAATTTTAGCTCTTCTTAAGGCTGGTAGTATTTGATCAGAAATTTCAGTATAAGCTTTGCTTATATTTTTAATTTCTGTTTCTCTTTTATCTAAATCTGAATAAGTAGATAAAATTCTTAAAATCATTTCTTTATCAGGAACTGTAGAAGCTTCCATTTTAGTTTTAAATCCTTCCCAATCTTCTGGAGTTGAAGCTAATGTATAAAATTTTTCTTCTAAGCTAGTTTTTTCAACTTTGCTTGTAATTTTTCCCGTCTTTGGATTCTCGGTTTTGATTGTATCAGTAGCTTCTATTAAATGCATCAAATCGTTCTTCTTAAAGAAAGCATTCAGCTCCTTTGCAGTAGCTTTGCCTCTATCGGCAGCCAAATTTGCATTTTTATCTTGCTCGCCATCAGGTGAAGCATAAGCAGAAATTGAAATTCCTTTAATATCGTAATTCTTGTTGTAACCAATGGTCTTTTTACCCTTTTCATCCTTAATAGCAGTTTGACTTCCAGCAATAAAATCCATTAATGCCTTCATGTCGTCAGCCTTTAATTCGTCAGTTCTAATTTTGTCTTGGCTAATTAAAAAATGAATATCACCTTCAATGCCCATAGGAACTATTCTTGGCATATTTTCTTTAGCCATCACAGGCTTTTCATCACTCATAACCAACAATGGCGTAACTACAGTTGCATCAGCCAATTTAGGCAATTGGTATTCTTTTTTTACTTTGTCTTTTTTTGTGGTAACAGCTTTGGCAGTAAATTCACTCACGCGCATTCCAGGCTGGTAAGCTACTCTCTCGCTGTAATTAAAATTGGTTTCTTTTTTCTTTGCAACCACAATTCCTTTACCTTCTTTAATTTTTTCACCTTGAAACACAAGTGGTTTCATTGCTACTTCACCGCCATTCCATTTCATCATTGGCGTTAATGTAATTACTTCTTTTGGGGCTTGTGTTTTTGCAGGAATACTACCTTTTACAGTTATAACAATGGTATCACCATGCATTTCCAATGGATTTGGCGTGGTAGTGTATGTTACTTTTGACCAGTCTGTAGTTTTACATCCTGATATCGCAATAGCTGCTGACATTACAAATAAAAATTTGTTCTTAAGCAAAGTAGTTTTCATCCTGAGTTGTTTAAATAAAAAATTAACTGATTATACGAAGCTGCGAAAATAGAAATGTTTTCGATATAAAAAAAATCTCAAGCTGATTAAAAAATTATAGCACTATTCCTTAAAACGGCTATCTTTTATAAATTCTTGGTCAGTAAGCGTGTTTAAAAAGGCTATGAGCTTAGATTTTTCGTGGTTGGTTAAGCTTATTTTATTTATTAAACTCACATCAAGTGTAGCCGATGGTTTAATACTGTCTGAATAGTGATTTAATACTTTGTCAAGGGTTTCAAATCTGCCGTCATGCATGTAGGGATAAGTTAGTACAATGTTCCTCAAAGACGGAACTTTGAATTTCCCCATATCAGTGTTAATATTTGTTATACGAAATCTTCCACTATCCTTAAACGTCTCATCTAAGCCATTATTTCTGTAACTGTTGTCTGTAAATAATGGTGGAACATGGCAATTAGCACATTTTTCTTGAAATATATCATAACCCGCTTGTTCATCACTTGTAAATGGATTATTATTTGGGTCTTGTCTGTTTTTATCGTACTTTGAATTACAACTGATAAATGAGCCCATAAATTGAACTATGGCCTTCAAAACCAATTGACTAGTAATACTGTCTGAATTAAAAGCGGATTTAAATAAAGATCGATATTCTTCGCGTTGGCTTAATTTATTTACCACATTTTCAAGTGTTTCATCCATTTCAACTGGATTGGTAATTGGACCAATAGGTTGAACCTCAATGTGTTTTGAGCCGCCATCCCAAAAAAACTCTTTTTGCCAAATAAGGTTAAAAAGTGAAGGTGAATTACGCACTCCTAACTTATTTTCAACACCATGACTTATTTTATGGTCGGCATGAGCAAAGGCTACAAATTGTTGATGGCAGCTTCCGCAACTAATAGTATTGTCCTTGCTTAATATAGGGTCATAAAAAAGCTTTTTACCTAATATAAATCCTTCTTTTGATCTAGGGTTTTCTTCGAAGTTATAGTTTGGAGAGGGAAAATAATCAGGCCACTTTAATACAATGTCATCATCTTCAACAATGGGCACAACTTTTGAATCAATTTTACATGATGAAATGCATAAAACTATAACAACAAAAAATAATGAAAAAAAATAGCGCATTTTAGTTTTCAATAGAGGTAACACTGAACATATTTTCGGCATTGTTTGCAATGGTAACCGCCACAGCACCACCCATAGCTTCGCTTGTTTGCGCAAATTTAATTAAGCTTGGACTTTCAAACAGTTCTAATAAATCGGTTTTAATGCCAATTTTACTAGTTTTATTTCCTGTGATAATGAGATTGTTAGCCCCAAATAAAGGATTAACTGTCCTAATACAGTTGTAAGGTTTAGTGAATCCACCTAAGTGATAAATTAAGGTGTTGTTGAAGGCTGTTGAATTAGGTGAATTTCCTTCCATCATTAAGAAAATATAGCCTTGATTCCAACTCCAAAACATTCCATTTGTTGGGTCTAAGGCACCTATTTGTGCGCCTGAAACATTTCTGGCGCTATCAACACCTAATGTAAAATTAATTCCACTATATGTACCAATTGGAATACTATCAATTACTAAACTATAGGTATTATTAATGCTATGATCAATTAAATAATAACTTTCTTTCTCAATGAATTTGGTTCCATCAGCCTTACTTAATACAATGTTACTTACATAATATTTAAATTTTGATACTGTAAAATTATCACTGTTGGCATTAGTGTACGTACTGTCATTTAAAACTAATAACTCATTACCCGCATAATTAGTAAAATTGATTGTTACAGAACCATAATTCACGGTATCTATCGGTTTCTCAATTGCTGGGTCATCAATGTCTTTTTTAATCTCACTATCCTTTTTACAAGCCCAATTAAAAACTATAATTAATATTAAGACATATATTTTCTTAATCTTCATTTCAAAGTAAATTTAAAAATGTAAAATTAGCAATAATGCTTCAAACAATCAAGTATTTTATGTGAAGGCAATTCTAAAATTTGGTTTGTTAAAAAGTGACTATTCAATTATTAGACAAGCATAGCTAAAGTGTAGATATTAAAAATAAGAATTAATTCATGTAGAAACTATTATTTCTTTTTATATTTACCAAACAAAATTGAGACATGTTAATTGCAATTTACGGAAAATCTTTAAACAATTATAACGCCAACCCCATTCAACGTTTAATCACTAAGCTTGAAGAGTCGGGAATGGAATTATGTGTACATGAGGATTTTTACACTATTATTAAGGATAAAATTAAATTTACTAGCATTATTTCATTTTTTAAAGATGAAAAAATTTTGCAAAAAAAACCTAGCTTTTTTTGCAGCATAGGAGGAGATGGCACTATGCTTAAAACAATTACCATTGTTGGTGCTTCAGAAATCCCCATTATAGGTATCAATACAGGAAGATTGGGTTTTTTATCGGGTATTTCAATTGAAGATATTGAAAGCGCAATGGAAAAAATTTTTAATGGAAATTATGAATTAGACAAACGCAGTTTAGTAAGGTTAGAGGCATTAAATAATCCGTATCAAAAATTCAATTTTGCACTAAATGAAGTAACTGTGCATAAAAATGATAACACCACCATGATGACTATTCACACTTGGGTCAATGGTGAGTTTTTAAATGCATATTGGGCTGATGGTTTAATTATTTCAACACCCACAGGTTCAACCGCCTACAGTTTGAGTTGCGGTGGACCATTAGTTATGCCCGATTCAAATAATTTTATTATTACTCCAATTTCTCCACACAATTTAAATGTTCGACCCATAATAATTTCCGATAAGGATGTAGTAACATTAAAAATAGAAGGTAGGAATAAAAATTTTCTTGTAACACTTGATTCACGTCAAGAAATATTTGATGCCAACGAAGAACTTACCATTATGCGTGAAAAGTTTAATGTAAACTTAGTAAGACTTAAAGGAAACGATTTTATGAGTACCCTTCGTCAAAAATTAATGTGGGGAATGGATAAAAGGAATTAATTGGTAGTTTGGTTTTTTATTTTAATTCATTCTAAATTACATTATTATTATCGTAGTATTGAACAATAGCGCATGATGTAATGTTTGGTGAAAAAAACATCAAAAAAGAACTTTGATTAAACAAGGTATGTTTTTAAATTCGCACACTTTTTAAATAAAATTTCGATTAAATATGAATAAAAAATCAGTAAATAATGGATTGTTCAGTACCCTCATCGGAAAAAAAATGCTGATGGGCATAACTGGATTGTTTTTAATTACATTTCTTTTGGTGCATTGTGGTATAAACGCGCTTATTTTCTTCAACGATGGTGGCGAAATGTTCAATAAAGGAGCTGAATTTATGGGCACTAACTTATTGATTAGAACCATGGAAGTGGTGCTATTTATTGGTATTATAGCTCATATTGTAGATGCCTTAATGCTTACCTTAGTTAATAATAAAAGCAGAACCGTAAAATATCAATATCAAAAACCTAATGCAAATAGTAAGTGGTATAGCAGATGGATGGGTCTTCTTGGTACATTGATTTTAATGTTTTTAATCATACATCTTAAACATTTTTGGGTATTAAGCAGATTTACTGATCATATTGCACACAACGAGCTAGATAAATTGCCAGGTCAAGAAACACTTTTTGCCGAAATGAAAGAAGTTTTTGAAAATCCTTTGGTAGTTGTATTATACGTGGCATCAATGTTCAGTTTGGCATATCATTTATTGCATGGCTTTCAATCAGCTTTTCAAACCATGGGTTTAAATCACTCAAAATATACACCAACTATCAAAAAAGTTGGATTTTGGTTTTCCATTATTATTCCATTTGTATTTGCTTTAATGCCTATAGCTTTGCATTTAGGTGTGATTAAGTAAAAACTAACTTTAAATTAAACTATATCAGCAAATTAAAGAAGATATGACAGTTTTAGATTCAAAAATACCTGAAGGACCGCTTGAAAATAAGTGGAGTAACTATAAATCACATGTTAAATTAGTAAATCCATCCAATAAAAGAAAATTGGAAGTGATTGTTGTAGGAACTGGTTTAGCTGGAGCTTCGGCAGCAGCTAGTTTAGCCGAATTAGGATATAAAGTAAAAGCATATTGTTATCAAGATAGCCCTCGAAGAGCACATTCAATTGCTGCCCAAGGAGGAATAAACGCAGCTAAAAATTATAAAAATGATGGAGATAGTGTATTTCGGTTATTTTATGATACCATTAAAGGTGGAGATTTTAGAGCGCGTGAAGCAAATGTGTATCGTTTAGCCGAAGTGAGTGCTAATATTATTGACCAATGTGTTGCTCAAGGAGTTCCTTTTGCACGTGAGTATGGTGGTTTGCTTGATAATCGCTCCTTTGGTGGGGCACAGGTGTCAAGAACCTTTTATGCTCGAGGACAAACTGGTCAGCAATTACTATTAGGTGCGTATTCAGCACTTAGCCGACAAATTGGTTTAGGAAATGTAGAGATGTTTAATCGCCACGAAATGGTGGAGTTGGTTAATATTGATGGAAAAGCCAGAGGTATAATTGCACGTGATTTAAAGACTGGAAAATTAGAAAGACACTTTGGACATGCAGTAGTGTTGGCCACAGGTGGTTATGGCAATGTATTTTTCTTAAGTACAAACGCTATGGGCTGCAATGTAACAGCAGCCTGGAAGGCCCACAAAAAAGGAGCATTTTTTGCAAATCCTTGTTACACTCAAATTCATCCAACTTGTATTCCAGTTTCTGGTGATTATCAATCAAAGTTAACTTTGATGAGTGAATCACTTAGGAATGATGGTCGCGTTTGGGTGCCAAAAAAGCAAGGTGATAAACGTAAACCACAGGATATACCTGAAGATGAAAGAGATTATTATTTAGAGCGTAAATACCCAAGTTTTGGTAATTTGGCCCCTCGTGATATTTCATCAAGAGCCGCAAAGGAAGCTTGTGATGATGGAAGAGGTGTAGGAGAATCGGGTTTAGCTGTTTATTTAGATTTTGCTGATGCTATTAAAAGATTAGGCAAAAATGTGGTAGAAGCACGTTACGGTAATTTGTTTGATATGTACAAGCATATTACCAATGAAGACCCTTACCAAGTTCCAATGAGAATTTACCCTGCTGTACATTATACTATGGGTGGTTTATGGGTGGATTATAACTTAATGACTACTGTTCAAGGTTTATATGCCACTGGTGAATGTAATTTTAGTGATCATGGTGCAAATAGATTGGGAGCTAGTGCATTAATGCAAGGCTTAGCCGATGGCTATTTTGTTTTACCATACACCATTGGTGATTATTTGGCTGGAGAAATTTTTACAAAAGCTATACCTACTGATCACCCTGCCTTTGTTGAAGCTGAAAAATCAGCCAATGAAAGAATTGAAAAAATGCTCTCCATTAAAGGAAACAGAACTGTTGATGATTTTCATAAAGCGCTAGGTAAAATTATGTGGGAGTACTGTGGAATGGCTCGAACTGCTGAGGGTTTAACTAAGGCAAAAGGATTACTTAAACAATTAAGAGAGGAATTTTGGAAGGATGTTCGTGTAACTGGTAGTGCCAATGAAATGAATGTTGACTTGGAAAAAGCTGGCCGTGTGGCTGATTTCCTTGAATTAGGTGAGCTCATGGTTACTGATGCTTTAAACAGAAATGAGAGCTGTGGAGGTCACTTTAGAGTTGAATTTCAAGATGAAGGAGAGGCTAAGAGAAATGATGCTGAGTATGCCTATGTTGCTGCTTGGGAACATAAAGGAGTTGGTAGTGAGGCTGCATTGCATAAAGAAGCATTGAAATTTGAAAACGTAAAATTGGCCACACGTTCATACAAATAAAATAATTAGTATTTTAAAAAGGTATAATATCTTAAACGAAATGAAGTTTAATTTGAAAATATGGCGTCAAAAAAACGCCCAGGCAGCTGGAAAAATGGTTGATTATACAATCGACAACATTAATGCCGACATGTCATTTTTAGAAATGATGGATGTATTAAACGAAGAAATTATTAGAAAAGGTGATGAGCCTGTTGCTTTCGATCACGATTGCCGTGAAGGTATATGCGGTATGTGCAGTATGCATATTAATGGTCGCCCTCATGGACCATTAAGAGGTACTACAACCTGTCAATTATATATGCGTAATTTTACAGATGGTGAAACTATTTATATTGAACCATTTAGAGCTGATGCATTTCCAATCATACGTGACTTAGTGGTTGATAGAAGTGCTTTTGATCGTATAATGCAAGTAGGAGGCTTTGTATCGGTAAACACAGGACAAGTGCAAGACGCTAATAATATTCCAGTAAATAAAGCCGATGCTGATTTAGCAATGGATGCTGCATCTTGTATAGGTTGTGGAGCATGTGTTGCGGCTTGTAAAAATGCATCTGCAAGTTTATTTGTAAGTGCCAAAATATCACAGTATGCATTATTACCACAAGGTAAAATTGAGGCAAAAGAACGGGTGTTGGCTATGGTAAATCAAATGGATGAAGAAGGCTTTGGAAGCTGCACAAACACAGGTGCATGTGAAGCTGAGTGCCCTAAAGGAATTTCTTTAACCAACATTGCTCGCATGAACAGAGAGTATTACGTGGCTTCAATTTCATAAAGAAAATATTTAAACTACAATAAATTGAAACCGCATAGCTTCAAAACTTTGCGGTTTTTTTTATACTTTTGCAGCCCTTTTAAAGTCATATTATGTCAAGATTTCACTCATTAATTGTTAAAGAAGTTACACGAGAAACCGCTGATTGTGTTTCAATTTCTTTTCAAATTCCTGCTGAATTAAGCAGCGATTTTAAATATTTTCAAGGTCAATATATTACCTTTAAGTTAATTGTAAATGGTCAAGAAATTAGACGCTCTTATTCTGTTTGTAGCAGCCCTTTAACTGATTCAGATTTGAGAGTTGCCGTAAAAAAAGTAAAAGATGGTCGAGGCTCAATATTTTTAAATGAACATGTAAAATCTGGTGATGTTTTAGAGGTAATGCCTCCAATGGGAAATTTTTATACTGCAATGAATGCTTCTAATAATAAGGAATACATTCTTTTTGCAGGAGGAAGTGGTATCACCCCTATGTTGAGTATTATTAAAACTGTATTAAAAGCTGAACCAAATAGTAAAATTCAATTGTTTTATGGCAATGAAAATGAATCATCAATTATTTTCATGAAACAATTAAATACACTAGAGCAGGAGTCATTAGGAAAATTAAAAGTTCATTATATCATTAATCAATCTGATGCCAACACTCCAGAAATATATAGAGGTATTATGACTCAGGAAAAGGTCTTATCCTTAATGAAATCTTTTGTACAAATTACATCCGACTCCGAAATATTTATTTGTGGCCCAACGCCAATGATGCAAAATGTTGAACAAGCGTTAATTTCATTAAACGTTCCTAAGCCACAAGTACATTTAGAATATTTTACGGCACCAGTTGAAGCGAATACGAATGAACCAATAGTTGGTGCTAAAAAGGCCAGTTTAACTATCATATTGGATGGCGATGAGGTTGTAACTGAATTATTGCCAGATGAAAGTATTTTAGAAGCTGCCTTAAGAATAAATTTAGATGCTCCCTATGCTTGTCAAGGTGGATCTTGCTGCACCTGTCGTGCTTTACTTACAGAAGGAAAGGTAGATATGAAAGTAAATTATGCCTTACTTGATGCAGAGGTTAAACAAGGGTTTATTCTAACTTGCCAATCCTATGCATTAACTGATAATGTGGTGGTTGATTACGATAAAGGGAGATAAAATATTTCCTTAACTTACCAATTTTACGCCTTTACAAACTTAAAATACCTTTTTTTAGTGATATTAAAAGTTTGTTTATTAATCTACATTTGTATTTGTTAAAAATTTCAGCATTGCTATGTCCGAAAAGTTATTGTGTGAATTAAAAGTAGGGGAACAAGGTAAAATACATCATTTTATAGATGAAAATATTGCCCTTAAACTGATGGAAATGGGATGTTTACCTGGCGAAATAGTAACTTTGGAAAGACTTGCACCACTTGGTGATCCAATAGCTATTTCAGTGGCAGGATATTCTTTGAGCTTAAGAAAATCAGAAGCAGCAAGTGTTGTCATAAATCAATTATAAACTGCCTTTGTGAAACTTTTTTCATCGCAAGATAAAACAACAGATTTCAGAATTGCAATGGCAGGAAACCCCAATTCGGGTAAATCTACCTTGTTTAATTTACTCACTGGATTAAGACAAAAAACAGGTAATTTCCCAGGTGTTACGGTTGATTTGCATGTAGGATATACCAAATTAAACAATGGAAAAAAAATTGAAATAATTGATTTACCTGGAGCCTATAGCTTGTTTCCAAAATCAATAGATGAACAAGTTACTGCTTCAGTTTTATGTAATGATGAACATCCTAATCATCCTCAACTTACTTTACTTGTAGCTGATGCTTCAAATTTAAAACGAAGTTTGTATTTATGTACTCAGCTCATCGACACTGGAATGCCAGTAATTTTGGTGTTGAATATGATAGATGTTGCGCTTCGAAAAAAAATAGAAATTAATGATATTAAATTGGCTGAAATAATTGGTGTGCCAGTAATAAAAGTTAATTCAAAAGATGGAACAGGTATAGAAGAACTAAAAAATAGTATTACTCAGCCTCTACATAATGTCACCAAAAGTTTTTTAAATTTTAGTGATATAACCAAATATGATTGGCCTAAATTAAAGTCAGAATTAAACTGTACAAGCGATTTCAATGCTTTTGTTCAAGTTGTTAATCATCAACTGTTTTTCAAAACAAATATTGATTCAAAAATTAAGCATTTTTTTAATGATACCCAAGTTAATATCATTCAACTGCAGACTATTGAATCTGTTGAAAGGTTCAAAAAAATAAGCGAAATTGTGAACCAATGTGTTACCTATAAAATGAAGGAAATTAACAAGGTAACACAAAAGTTGGATAATGTATTTACACACAAGATATGGGGTTTCGTTATTTTTTTAATGGTACTGTTTAGCATATTTCAATTTATTTTCACATTTAGCGCATGGCCAATGGAATGGATTGAGAATTTGTTTTCTAACTTAAGCGAAATAGTTGGAAATGCACTTCCTGCTGGTATATTAAATGATATTATTACAAAAGGTATTCTTGCTGGCCTAAGTGGGGTGGTGGTTTTTATTCCTCAAATTGCTTTTTTATTTGCCTTTATTGCCATACTAGAAGATAGTGGGTACATGGCGCGAGTGAGTTTTATTATGGATAAACTAATGCGTAAGTTTGGTTTAAATGGGAAATCTATTATTCCCTTAATAAGCGGTGCTGCTTGTGCTGTGCCTGCCATAATGGGAGCAAGAACCATTAGTAATACCAAAGAAAGATTAATTACAATTTTAGTAACTCCATTAATGAGTTGCAGCGCACGACTGCCAGTTTATACTTTATTAATAGCCTTAGTGGTACCAAATAAAAATTTGTGGGGTTTAGTTAATTTGCAAGGTTTAATTTTAATGGGCCTTTATCTCATTGGTTTTATTGCTGCTATTGGAACAGCTTTCATATTGAAATATGTAATTAAAAGTAAAGAGCAGAGTTATTTTATAATGGAGTTGCCTATATATAGATTACCACAGTTTAAGCAAGTAGTAATGGTTATTTACGATAAAGTGAAGGTGTTTTTATTAGAGGCTGGTAAAATAATTATTGCAATTTCTATTATATTATGGCTTATGGCTTCATTTGCTCCTGGAGATAAGATGAAACAAATAGAGGACAAATATGCTACATCAAAATTGGCGTTAAGTGATATTGATAAGAAAAATAAAATAGCAGCTGAACAACTTGAAGCATCCTATGCAGGCATTGCAGGAAAGGCAATTGAGCCATTTATTGCTCCTCTAGGTTTTGATTGGAAAATTGGGATAAGTTTAGTAACCAGTTTTGCAGCGAGAGAAGTTTTTGTAGGAACTATGGCCACTATTTACAGTGTAGGCAATGTAGAAGATGAAAGAAGTATTAGATTAAAAATGAAGGAAGAAATAAATCCAAATACAAACAAACCAGTTTATAGCATAGCCGTAGCCTTCTCTTTAATGTTGTTTTATGCTTTTGCTATGCAATGTATGAGCACTATTGCTGTGGTTTATCGTGAAACTAAAGGTTATAAATGGCCATTTATTCAGTTTATGTTTATGGCTGGGATGGCTTATTTAAGCAGCTTTGCTGCATATCAGTTGCTAAAATAGTTGTCTTGCTGGCTTGTTATTTCTTTTGCTGAAAATTGATAATTAGATTCAACATTTTTCTTAAAACCATAGGTAGGGCAACCACATTTGTTTCTTTTTTTGTATGGGAGATACGATTTTCTGGTGGGTTTGCATGCCAGTAACAGTGAGCTTATTATAAAGATGAAAATAAAAGTATTAGCTATCCTCGTCATACTGCAAAAATAAGTCAAATAAATGAATTGACTCAGTTAATTTATTATTTAATAACAATGTAAAAGGCAAGAATTGTTCCAAAAAAAAAGCCCTGCAAATTGTGCAGAGCTTATTTCTGTTGTCCGACAAGGATTCGAACCTTGAATGACAGAATCAAAATCTGGAGTGTTACCATTACACCATCGGACATCAAGGGGCGCAAAAGTACAGTAAATATTTTTTTTTACCAATAGTTTTTTTAAAAATATAAATGAGCTTTTTATTTATTTTACAATTTAAAAGCTATAATACTCATTATGAAATATTTAATTATCTCCTTTTTATTTGATTTTATTGAATTAAAGTCAATTGCTAAATATTTTTAGCTCAAATATTATCTTTATTTTGAAGAATAAAAAAAAGCATTACATTTGCAGCCCTAAAATAATGGTACCTTAGCTCAGTTGGTAGAGCAAAGGACTGAAAATCCTTGTGTCCCTGGTTCGATTCCTGGAGGTACCACGCTACGGGAAGACTTGTTTAAAACCAAGTTCTTCCCGTTTTTATTTTTGCTAGAAGGCTTGTTATCATTGCATATTAGCGCGATGGCTTCGTTTATAGAAATGGCACTAGTACGCCAACCACCTTAAAACCAGGCACTGGGCAATGGCTTTTATTAAATAATGACCCTGCACCTGCTCCTTATGATGCTATGGAACCACATCGATGGGTAGGCACAGGACGGATAGTATTTAACAACAAAGGTAATCCCGTAAAACAGTATGAGCCTTATTTTAGTATTACCCATCAATTTGAAGATGATTTACAAATAGTACAAATTGGGGTAAGCCCCGAAATTTTTTACGATGCACTTGGAAGAAATATTAAAACGGTAATGCCCGATGGCACCTTTACCAAGGTAGTGTATCACCCATGGCATCAAGAATTATGGGATGCAGGCGATACGGTGATTGATAGTGCTTGGTATAGCACTAGACAGGCTTTAGGTATAGTAGATCCATATCATCCCGATTACATCGCTTCAGAAAAATCTAAAGCTTATGCCAATACTCCACAGCTCATTTATTTTGATAATTTGGGCAGGCCTGTATGTAACCAAGAACATATTTTTAATGACCCCGATGATATTGATGATGTGTTTGTTTACACCCAACTCAAACTCGATATTGAAGGCAATCTCATGAATGTAATTGATGGATTAGATCGTGAGTGTATGGCATTTAAATACAATATGCTAGGGCAAAGGCTATATCAAACACATATTGATAGTGGCGAACGTTGGAACATGACAAATGCCATGGGCAAACCATTATGGCAATTGAATAGCAAGGGCACTATTTTTACATTTACCTATGACGTATTGAATCGGCCATTAGATTTTATTGCAGATGATGGTGTGTCTTCCATTACTTACCAAAAGATGCAATATGGTGAGGGTGAAATTAATGCACACTTGCATAATTTGAATGGAAAACTCTTAGATTTGCGCGATGGTAGTGGTGAACAAGGTTTCAAAGAATATGATTTTAAAGGAAATGCTTTATACGTTAGCAAAGGATTTGTTGAAGTAGTAGGAAATTTGCCAGATTGGAGTTCAGCAGTTGATATGGCTTCTGGTGGTTTGAATAGTATTACATTATATGATGCGCTTAATAGACCCATCACAATTGATGCCGGAGATAAAACAACCAAATATACTTACAACGAAGCAGGCTTGCCCGAAACTGTAATTGTAGATGATGGCAGCGATAACTTAATTGTTGAAAACATCAGCTACAATGCCAAAGGCCAACGCGAATTTATAGGATTTGGAAATGA
>DAORKI010000054.1:0-22815 GCA_035439485.1 Bacteroidia bacterium | reverse complement strand
TCAACACTTCTGTGCGTTAAAAAAATTATTCCTATTTTTATCGGACACTAGTGTAATGATATATAAAAACCGAAAAATTTTTATAAAATTAGTGTTAATTATTATTGTAGTATTCAATAATTACAACTAATTTCGCTGCAATTTCGTAATTTGTAACAATAAAATCTAAATATATGGAAAATCAAGGTAAATCAGGAAACAAAATATTTATAGTCATCTCGGCTATATTATTCTTGTTATCCTCATTTTTAGGGTATAAACTTTATACCACAAGCAATGAAAAAGAAACAGTTTATGTTGAGAAAGTAAAAGTGGAAACAGATTTTGCAGCAGTGAAATCAGACTTTGAAGAAGTGAAGAAGGCATATGATGAATTAAGCACTGATAACAAGCAATTGCAGTCAGAATTGGATTCAAAAAAAGAAGAGCTAGAAGACTTAGGAATTCAGTTGGAAAAGTATAAAGGTGATGCTGCTATGGTTAAGAAATTGAAGCGTGAATTAGAAACAATTCGTGGTTTAATTAAAAGTTATTTACATGAAATTGATTCATTGCAACAAGCTAATCAAGTACTCAAAAATGAAAATGATATTGTGAAATCAGATTTAAAGACTGAAAAAGGAAAGACAGAGCAATTGGCCAATGAAAAGAATTCTTTGAATCAAAAAATCGATATGGGAGCAAAACTTAAGGCGTATCAGTTGTTTGCTGATGCCGTTAAAGTTAAAGGTTCAGATAAAGAGTCAACCACAACCAAGGCAAAAAGAGCCGATAGAGTAAGAGCTTGCTTTACTTTAAGTGAAAACAAATTAGCTAAAAAAGAAAATAAAGTAATCTACATGAAAATAACCGCTCCAGGCGAAGAAGTATTGGTTACAAGTACTGATGATAATAATACTTTTACAAGTGATGGTCAAAAACAATATTACAGCGCCAAAAAGGATATTTATTATGAACAAGAAGCCAAAGAAATGTGCTTAGCTTTTACTAAAAAAGATAATGTTGATTTTAAGCAAGGCAAGTATAAGGTGGAAATATTTGTTGATGGTGTAAATATTGGTTCAACTAGCTTTGAGTTAAAGTAAAATAAATAAAGTTATTTACCTTTTTAAAGAAATTTCATAAAAAAAATCCGAATCATTTCGATTCGGATTTTTTTGTTTCCTAAAAGTTAAATTTATTCAATTGGAATCATTAACCATGTAATGTATTCATTTGGCGATTTCACAGTAGCAGGATCATTGGCATAAACCTCATAACCTGAAAATCGTGGTTTGTGCGATTTCATCACTTCATCATAATAGGGAGGCCATGCTTTTTCAGTACCTTCATAAGGTCCAGTATAAACATATTTAGAGCATTTTCCAGCAGGAATTTTATTACATGCCAATTCTCCTCCTACTTTTATTTCTTTTTTTACAGGTAAAGCAATTTCTAAATCCATGTCGCCTGTTTTTTCATCAAAAGCGTGTCCAATTGAAAAAGGCATTCCAACTACTTCAGTTTGATTTCCAATAGCTTTCCCAATTTTTTCATAGCTACTTCCAAACAATGCAGCGTCAACTTTTGATGCATTAATTTTCATTCTAATCCCTACAAAAATAATCTCTGGAACATCAACAATTTCATAGGTTATAGCAGGTGCTTTAGGTTTTGATTCAACAATTTTTTTCAAATTTGCTAAACCTTCATCATAGTCTTTTTCAATCATTTTGTTACCTCCCATTAAAAACATAAAGCCGCGAGCCATAAAAGGAAATTCACTGCTATTCATTGTCCAAGTAACTTTAGTATTGCCATTCTCAGTTTTCAAAATAAACTCAGTAATTGTTTCTCCATCCCAATCAGTAAAAACCAGTTTAGATTTTATATATTCATTGGATTTAAGCTCAATGATTTCTTGCGACCCACTACCTTCTGTCTTACTTTCCCATGAGTTTTTGTGACCAACTTCTGAAGGATTGCCTGTATAAACATTTTTCATTTTTGTATCCCTTTTAGCCCAAGGGCTCCAAGCTGGCCAATTCTTAAAATCGCCAATTTCAGTGAAAACTTGTTCAGGCGAAGCATTAATTACAATACTTTTACTTACATTAAATTTAGAAATGCCAATAGAGCAAAACAAAAGATAGGTTGCCATTAAGGCGGCAATGCCGATGAGTGTAATTTTTAAAAATTTCATGATTTTATATTTTTACAACAAACCTAATTAAAACTTACATTCGTTGTTTAATTTTTTATAAATTAATGAAAGAAAAATTTTTAGATGAATTAAAAAATCATTTTGGACATGCAGCTACCAAAGGGCAGCAGATGCTAATGTTGCAATTGTGCAATTTTATTTTGAGTGAAATCCAAGATGAATTATTTGTAATTAAAGGATATGCTGGAACAGGCAAAACAACACTTGTTAGCTCGGTAATAAAAAGTTTATCATCAGTAAAATTTCAATCGGTTTTACTTGCCCCAACAGGGCGAGCTGCAAAAGTATTGACACTTTATTCAGGAAAATCTGCTTTTACAATTCATAAAAAGATATACAAACCTGTGACTAATGCAAATGGTCAAGGCGCATTTATTTTGCAACCTAATTTACATAAAAATACTTTATTTATAGTTGATGAGGCATCAATGATAGGTGATGGAAGTGCATCAGCAGAAGGAAAACTATTCACCAATAGAAGTTTGCTTGAAGATTTATTGATGTATGTGTACAATGGCGAAAATTGCAAACTAATTTTAATTGGAGATACCGCACAACTTCCACCTGTAGGCATGAATGAGAGCCCAGCTTTAAATGCAGCGTATTTAAAAACAAATTTTCATTGTAACGTTTATCAATTTGAACTCACAGAAGTTGTTAGGCAGGTAAATGATAGTGGAATATTAATAAATGCTACAGAAATAAGGAATATGATTAGAGATGAAAATGAATCATTACCATCATTTTCAATTAATGGATATAACGACATTATAAAGCAATCAGGTGCTGAATTGGTTGATGCAATCAATGATGCCTATAAGCAATATGGCGATGACAATACCATCATTATTTGTAGAAGTAATAAAAGAGCAAATATTTATAATCAGGAAATTAGAAGACGCATAAAATTTCATGATGAAAGTATTAGCACTGGCGATTATTTAATGGTTGTAAAAAATAATTACTTTTGGCTAGATAACAAGGATAATACTAGTTTCATAGCTAATGGTGATATTGCCGAAATTGTTCGAATTAAAAAAAGAGATGTAGAAATGTTTGGATTTAATTTTGCTGATGTTACACTTAGATTAATTGATTACCCTGATGAACCTGAATTTGATGCTAAAATTATTTTAGACACGATAAATACTGATGCTCCAGCACTTACCTACGAGCAAAATAATAAATTATATTCAGAAGTCATGGAGTATTATAGTGATGTTACCAACAAATCGGCTAGACTTTTGAAAGTTAAACAAGATCCATTTTTTAATGCATTGCAAGTAAAATTTGCCTATGCCATTACCTGCCACAAAGCACAGGGTGGGCAATGGAAAGCAGTTTTTATTGAGCAAGGCTATTTAACCAATGAAATGGTGAATATTGAATTTAAAAGGTGGCTTTACACAGCTATCACAAGGGCAGTTGACAAACTATATTTGGTTAATTTTAATAGCAAATTTTTTCCCGAATTCATTGATGAAGACATTTGAGTTATTGCTAAGAAAATAGCTGGGTAATTTTAAATAGTGAATTCTTAAATATAAAGCTGGGTTATGAATAGCTTATTAAAGTTGATTTGAAATTAGTCTGTAGAACGAAAGTGTTACCATAAATTTAAGGTGTGCATGTTTAATGAATCTTAATTCTAATATTGGCAATATAAAAAGGGCAATTTTAAACCCAAAAATCATTGTTAATTTAGTCATCATTCAATTCACAAAAAAAGAATAAATTAAAACAATTTAAAGAAGAATTATTTATATAGAATTATATCAAAAAAAAAAAACTAATTTTGAACTTTACATTATCACATAATTAAATTTATCTCCATGAAAAAATTTTTATCCCTTGTTGCCATCTTAAATTTTGGCTTAAATGAAATAAAGGCTCAAACTATTCCTAATTCTGGATTCGAGAATTGGACAAGTGCCGGAAGTTATTCAAATCCCGATGGTTGGGATCAACTGAACAGTTATACATCATTAGCAAGTGTTTACACCTGTGAACAAGGAACACCAGGTGCTGTTGGGTCTTCATTTATAAAACTAACTTCTAAAACGGTAACCGGTGTTGGAGTTGTGCCCGGAGTAGCTGTTAGTGGTGTTATTGATGTAACTACACAACAAGCAAAATCTGGTTTTGCATACACAGGTCAGCCAGAATTTTTAACTGGAAAATGGCAACATATGATATTTGGCACAAGTCAAGGTTCCATAAACGTAAAATTAACTAAGTGGAATGCTACAACTAATACAAGAATTACAGTTGCCAAT
The DNA here is from genome assembly GCA_035439485.1 of Bacteroidia bacterium. Taxonomy (GTDB): domain Bacteria; phylum Bacteroidota; class Bacteroidia; order UBA4408; family UBA4408; genus CAIKXD01. The sequence continues at coordinate 18,336 of DAORKI010000054.1, read as the reverse complement.
GGAAATGTAGTATTAACAGGTATGGCAATGAGTTGGGCTAATTTTTCAATTCCTCTTGGCTATATCGAAACATTTGCTCCTGATAGTTGCATCATTACTATGTCAGCTAGTGGAAGCACTCCTGCAAATAATGATTATTTATGGGTAGACGATTTGGCTTTTACGGGTACAGTTGCTTCATTTCAACACATAGTAGATAATAAAAATATCAAATTGTTTCCCAACCCTGCATCAGAAATGATTAACCTTGATTTGAGTTCTTTCGCAGATAAAAAAGTTCAAATTGCCATATATGATATGATTGGAAATCAAGTTTTATTAGAAAGCATTAATTCAACGGCATCTTTGGCAAATATTTCAGTTTCAAACTTTGCTAAAGGAAATTATTTATTAAATGTAACAAGCGATAGCGAAATACAAAGCATTCGATTTGCGAAAGAATAATTTTTGCTGAGGATGAAATTGAATGTTCAAGTTTAATTCGTTATATGTTTTTTAGGACGAATATTGCAACTCAATGCTCAAAGCATGGGACTAAATATCCCATCATATTAAACAATAGCGGGCAGCGGTTCAGGGTGGGGCAATTTATCAGGAGTTCAGGCTATGGACAATAACCCTGCCTATGTTGATTTAGCTCAGTATCCAACATGTATAATTTTATGTGTTTAAAAGTCAAACAAAGCAAATTTTAATGGCTTTGGATTTAATGTTTCTATAAAAGCAAGCATTGTTGGTGTTGAACTGGATATTTTACAAAGAGGTAATTCTCCAGGAGGTGGCATTCATGACAGCATTCTTAACTTAGGCTTAAATGGTAATGCTATGGGTGTTAACAAAGCAAGTTCAATCAATTGGTTTGATACGCCACAAACCCAAACTTATGGCGGTCCCAATGATTTATGTAGAACAACTTTAACACCAAATGACATTAATGATTTTTCTTTTGGAGTGTTTTATGAAATTAGCAATACATCATATGATCAAACAGCCTCAATTGATTTCATGTCAATGACTGTATATTATGTGATTGGTACAAGTCTTCAAACACAAAGCACAAAACCATGGTATGTTAATTTTGAAAACGACAATTTGGTGATAGATATTTCAAATATTACAGATGGTTTATCAATCATACTTTTGGATGGCACTGGCAGATTAGTGTAAAGCAAATCCCTGAATGCAAGCTATTTAATTAAAGAAAACATTTATTGCAAAGTCTGGAAATCGGGTTTATATTTTCTACAAATAGAAGGTAAAACAGGAATAAGTCTTAGAAAGAAAGTTTTACTAGTGAAGTAAATGTTGATTTTTAGCTATCTGTAGCGAAAGAGGGATCTATTGCTTCTTTATTGATTCTGTAACTGCCTTATTCCAATCACTTTGGACACTTATTGATTCATCGTGAAGAATTTGATATACAGACTTAATAAAATGCTCGTTTAACCCTAAAGCGGCACCATTTTTTATTTGATTTTTTAATGTTTTTTTCCATCTTCTTATCTGCAAAATGGTAACATTATTATCATGTTTGTATTTGCCAATTTTTTTCGAAAAACCCATTCTCTTTGCAAGTAGTTGAATTAATTCATCATCAATTGCATCAATTTGATTACGAAGCATTTGAAGTTCATTACAATTTTGGTCAATTTCATTTTCTGATTGCCCAATCCTAAGTTCTTGTAATAGTTCGTGCAAATGTTCAGGATTAACTTGTTGCTTTGCATCACTTAAAGCTAAGTCAGGGTTACAATGAGTTTCAATCATTAACCCATCCATATCCAAATCCATGGCGCGCTGAGCTACGAAACTCAATAATATTCTATTGCCAGCAATATGGCTAGGGTCGCAAAACAAAGGTAAATCGGCCAGTAAAGATTTAAGTTGTATTGGTATTTCCCATGCAGGGTCATTTCTAAATTGAGAGTTTCCATGCATATGAAAGCCTCGGTGTACGGCTCCAATGTTGATAATGCCCGAATTTTGAATTCTTTCTATTGCCCCAATCCAAAGATTTACATCTGGGTGAATTGGATTTTTGATGAGTATTGGTAAGTTAGGCATGCCCACTAAGGCTTCAGCTAATTCTTGCACCGAAAAAGGATTTACTACAGTTCGAGCACCAATCCAAAGTAAATCAGCACCATGTTTTAAAGCTAAGTCGATATGTGTTGGAGTTGCAACTTCAACGGCAAAACGAAGCCCAGTTTCAGCCTTCATTTCTTTTAACCATACCAATGCTTCTTCTCCTTTGCCTTCAAAACTACCGGGACGTGTTCGAGGTTTCCAGACGCCAGCTCTGAAAATTGCAGCTGGATAATTTAAAGCTATTCCTTTAGCTGTTTGGAGCACTTGAGATGGACTCTCGGCACTACAAGGACCGGCAATTAATATTGGCCTAGCAGGTTGATTAAACCAATTTAGAAGCTTGTTTTTCAAAGTGTAATTTCACAATAAAACGAAAATTTAAATCAAAAGTTTAAATATGATTTTAGATGAAAGCATTTACCAACCCAAAATCCATGCAAACATGAGAGGTGCCACAATTGTTGCATCGCTTTCGACAATAAACTTAGGTGTATTAATATCTAATTTTCCCCAAGTAATTTTTTCATTAGGGACTGCGCCTGAATAGGAGCCGTAACTTGTTGTAGAGTCACTAATTTGACAAAAATATGACCAGAATGGAACATCATGCCATTCTAAATCTTGATACATCATAGGCACTACACAAATTGGGAAATCACCAGCAATACCTCCACCTATTTGAAAAAAGCCTACCCCTTTTCCAGCAGAATTATTCCTGTACCATTCGGTTAACCAAACCATGTACTCAATACCACTTTTCATGGTTGAGGCTTTAATTTCATTTTTTACGACATACGATGCAAAAATATTTCCCATGGTGCTGTCTTCCCAACCAGGCACAACAATTGGCAAATTACGCTGAGCTGCTGCTAACATCCAACTGTTTTTTGGGTCTATTTCGTAATACTGTTCTAATTCACCACTCAATAATATTTTGTACATGTATTCGTGAGGAAAATATCGTTCACCTTTATCATTAGCATCTTTCCAAATTTTATAGATGTGTTTTTGCAATCTTCTGAATGCTTCTTCTTCGGGAATACAAGTATCTGTAACACGATTATAATGGTTTTCTAACAAATCCCATTCTTCTTGAGGAGAAAGATCACGGTAATTTGGAACCCTTTTGTAATGACTATGAGCCACTAAATTCATGATATCTTCTTCAAGATTTGCTCCAGTACAGCTAATAATATCTACTTTCCCTTGGCGTATCATTTCGGCTAGAGATTTTCCTAATTCAGCTGTGCTCATTGCTCCAGCTAAGGTAACCATCATTTTTCCACCTTCGATAAGATGCGTTTCATAACCTTTTGCAGCATCAACTAATGCAGCAGCATTAAAATGAAGAAAATTATTTTCGATAAATTGTGAAATAGGCCCTTTGTTAGTCATATAATTAAAATTTTGGGCTACAAAGTTAGTTTAATACTTTTTGTGAGCAAAAAATACAATAGCTATTATAAAATAATGTAAAGTGAGTATATATGAGGACTTTACCATGTAAATAGGATGTTACGCCTTTGTTAAATGTTAATATCAATAAAAATAGCATAAAAAAAGATTATATTTGCACGTTTTTTTAAAATATTAAATCAAAAAAGATGAAAAGAATTTTATTCACGATTATTACTTTGGGATTATTAAGTAATTTAACGTTTGCTCAATGTACAGAATTATTCATATCAAAGTACATGAGAGGTAGAGGAAACACAAAAGGAGTTGAGTTTTATAATCCAACTGCAAATCCTATAAATTTGACTGCGGGCATGTATTCCATTGAAAGATTTAAATCTGCAGGAACACCAGGAGTTATTGACAATATAATGGATGATTCATTGTATTTAATTGGCACTGTTCCAGCCTATGGTTCATTTGTTTTAGTGAATGGACAAGATTCAGCGAATTCTTCTGGAACCAGTCCACAGCCAGATCCTGATTTTCAAGCTATTGCTGATCAATTAGATCATTTGTATGGTACCTATGGCACTAATGTTGGTCAACCTATGTATTTTAAAGGGAATGATTGCTTGGTATTGAAGAAAAATGGAAATATTATTGATGTTTTTGGAGAAGTAAATGCTACAGTAACTACAGCTTGGAGTACCATAGCACCGTATAGAGGTGCATCTGGTCAAGGAAAGTGGATAACTACAGGTTTTTTAATGGAACGTAAAGCATCAATAAAAGATGGTAGAAAGCCTCCTGTAACTAATGATTTATCATCATTCACAGAGTTTAATCCACTTGAACAATGGGATACAATTCCTTCATTACCATCCACAGCTACACATTTAGATAGTCTTGATTTGTTTGCTTTATTTGGTTCTCATAACTGCGATTGTGCCACTCAGGGATTAAATAACAAAGTTGCTGTTTCAAGCGCTTCAATTTTTCCAAATCCAGCTAATGAAGTAGTATTGATTAGTTCTACTGAAACAATAAAGTATGTTGAATTATATAACAGTTTAGGAGAATTGGTTTATTCAATTGAGGGCAATAACAATGTTAATGTCCCTATTGATACAAAGCCTTTTCCAAATGGTTTATATTTTATAAAATCATATACCAACAAAGGAATGGTGCTCAATAATAAAGTTGTTTTTGAGTAATATTAATTGTCATTAATTTAAAACTTTTTGATTTTATGCGAATAATGATTAACGCAATATCCTTGCGCTTGATATGTTTATTGACAACCCTTATGTTTTCAATAAGTGCTTATTCGCAAAGTTTTGATGTGTCGGGCACTGTTAGTGATGCTGAATCGCTCGAAACTATTGTTGGAGCTACAATTATTTATGGCCCCAATAAAGCGGTAACAAGTGATTTAGATGGAAATTTTAAAATCAATTTACCCCTAGGAAAAGTTAAAATTACTGCATCTTTTGTTGGATATGAAAGTCAAACTCAAGAGCTAGAAGTGGATAAGGCAGACATAAAATTAGTTTTTAAGCTAAAAAGTAAGACAAACCTTAAAGAAATTGAAATTACTTCTGATGTAGCAAAAAATAGAGAAACGCCAGTTGCCTTTTCCACCATTTCTATAAAACAGTTACAGCAAGAATTGGGAACAAGAGATTTACCTATGGTATTAAATTCAACCCCAGGTGTTTATGCCACCGAAAGTGGAGGAGGAAGTGGAGATGCAAGAATAAACATTAGAGGATTTGACCAAAGAAACGTAGCAGTAATGATAGATGGTGTTCCGTTTAATGACATGGAAAATGGTGCAGTGTATTGGAGTAATTGGGAAGGTTTAGGAGATGTAACAGGTAATATGCAAGTGCAAAGAGGGCTAGGTGCTTCAAAGTTGGCTTTACCTTCAGTAGGAGGTACAATAAATGTACTAACCAAAGGTATTGATGAAAGAAGAGGTGGCTTGGTAAAACAAGAAATAGGAAATAATAATTCATTTAAAACTTCCGTTGCCTATAATACAGGAGTGTTAAATAATGCATTGGGAGTAACAGTTGCAGCCTCGCAGCGTACGGGTGATGGCTGGGTTGATCAAACATGGATAAAATCATATTCCTACTTTTTTAAGTTGCAAAAGCGATTTGATAAACACTTGGTGAGCGCCTCAATTAATGGAGCTAATCAATCCCATGGGCAACGAACAAATCAGTATAGTATGGCTATGTATGATACTGAATACGCTTTAAAAAATGGCATGTCTCAAGGATTTCTTGATAGTTTATCAAATATGGATAAAAGTTTAAACATGGGATTGCGTTATAATAGACAGTGGGGAACATTTACAGATTCAGAAGGAAGAGAGTTTGTGGTGAATGAAAAGGTGAATTTTTATACCAAGCCTGTGTTTTCAATTTCTGATTTTTATGAAGTAAACCATCGATTAACCATTTCGAATGTTGCATACTTGTCAAAAGGAACCGGTGGTGGAACCACCATGCAAAATATACCCGCTGGGCCAGATTCAATTAGTGGGCAATACAACTATCAAAATGCATACGAAGCCAATGTAAAATCAGGCATTGCAAGCACTTATTCCAGAACGAGTTATAACAATCACTTCTGGTATGGTTTGTTGAGTACATTAAACTATAAAATAAATCAACAGTTGAGTTATCAATTTGGCGTAGATTTAAGAAGTTATAAAGGAAGTCATTATCAAACTCCTTATGATTTTATTGGTGGAAGTTATATTAACGATTTAACTAACAAAAATCAACCTAACGGAGCCAATAATGAAGAATTTCAAATAAAAAAATTGGGCGATAAAATTGGGTATAATTATGATGGTTTTGTAAAATGGGGCGGTGGTTTTACTCAGCTCGAATACAAAAAAGACAAATTCAGCACTTTTATTAATTTAACTACCTCTATGAGTAGTTATCAAAGAGTTGATTACTTTGCTAAACGTGATTTAGTTTTATCTGATACAACATATCTCTTAGCTTTAGGATACGCAGATACTATAACTAGAAATGGTCAGAAATATAATTTTTCTTCACCCGAAACAAGAGACGCAACTACAGAAAAAGAAAAGTTTTTAGGATATACCTTTAAGACAGGTGGAAATTACAACATTAATGATAATCACAACGTTTTTATTAACTTAGGTTATATGAAATTAGCACCCAAGTTTGTAAATGTTTTTGACAGAAACAATAGACTCTTTAGTGATGTTGATTATCAATATGTGAAAGCAATTGAAGGTGGATACGGCTATCGAACAAAAAAAATAAATGTAAATGTGAACGCATATTACACCATATGGGAGAATCGACCACCAGATTTTACGCCATCGAAAACAATTGAAGATCCTGTTTTGGGAACAACTGTACTTTACTACAATATTAATGGAATTGATGCCTTGCACAAAGGTGTTGAAATTGATGCATTATATAAACTTACGAAGAAGTGGACTTTAAATGGCGTAGTTTCAATAGGTGATTGGCAATATACTTCAAAAAGAGAATATACTATATTAGACGTGAATGGAAATCCTGCTATTGATGCAAATACATTAAAACCTTTTGGCACCCAATCGTTTTCGGCTGTTGGAGTACATGTTGGGAATGCTGCCCAAATTCAATATTCAGGAACTGTGAATTTTGAGCCTACGAAAAATAGTTACATAAAAGTGCGATACACCTATTTTGATAAAAATTATGCCTCTTTTGATCCAACTACTCTAGGTGGAGTAAACGCTGACAGAGAAAGTTGGAAAATTCCTGCTTATGGCACCTTGGATGCATTTGCTGGTTATACTTTTAAACTTTATAAGGAAGTAAAATTGAATCTAGGAGCGAGTGTGAGCAATTTATTAAATACTGTATACATTAGTGATGCGCAAAACAACGGTTTAAGTACAAGAAACATTTCTGGAAATAAGCAAGTTGGCGATCGTTTCAATGCAGAATCAGCTTCAGTGTTTTTTGGACAAGGAAGACGTTATAATACAACAATAAAAATTATATTTTAAGAATGAAAAAAGCAAACTTGTTGCCTATTGTTTTTTTGCTAAATATAATTGTATTTGGCATTTTTTCATGTAAAAAAGATAGTTCCTTGGAGCAAACATCTGTGCTTCCGAAGGGAAATCTTTCTAATAATCAGGCTAAACCTAGCGCACTAATTACCACTGATGTTCAAACATATTATATTGACAACCCAATTCAATTTTTAAATGGTACAGCAAGCCCAACCAAGGAAGTAGAGTACGCGTGGTATGAAATAAATTCATCTAATGAAAATTTAATTGGGAATACCAAAGAAATTGATCCAAGAGTTTACACAGCACCGGATACTGTTTGGGTTAAATTGATTGCGATGAACAAGTTTGGCGCTGATACATTTATTAAGGAAATTATTATAAAAGATAAACCAAAAAGTGCAAATATTACTTCAATATCACTCGATTCGGTAAATTACATTAATCCCATCACAAATGCTAATTGGAATCCAAGCGGAGGTCCCAATGTATTATATAGATTTTATGATGTTAACCAAGTTTGGATTGATTCAACAGTGAGGTCGGCAAACAATAATTTATATGGTTGGGCTTCGGCATTTAATTCAACTCAATCGGCTTTATTAACATTGAATGATGTAAATTCAACCCCTATTTCATGGTATTATCCAACAGGAATAAAGTTTATACAATTTTCAAAGATGTTGAATGTAACAACACTTAAAATTTATAATCAACATGCTATAAATGGATTGGAGGTAATTGCAGAAATCCCATTTGTTTTTATTGATTACTTTAGAACCGATGGAAACACTACAGATGTATCAACCGTGAAGCTGAGGAGTGCTGATGGGAAAACAGTGCTGACAGTTAAAATTAAGTACAATACTTAGGTGAAAATGAACAATATTAAATATGTATTTTGTATTTATCTTTTAATAGCAATATTTGGAGGTAACCAATTGTTTGGGCAAAACGATAGTGTAAATGTTAAGAACAAAAAGCAATCTTTTTTTGTGTCTGCAGGAGTATCAATGCCGCTTTCAAATTATGCAAGTACTAATGGAGATAATTCAGCATATGCAAAAAAAGGGTTCAGTGTAACTTCTTTATATAACTACAAGTTAGCCAGTATGATTGACCTTGTATTTAGTCATGTATTTATAATTAATAAAGTTAATGAAGAAGCCTTAACATCAAACATTAAGAATAACATTGGATCCCAAGTAGAGAATGAGATTACCTATGCAGCGGCCAAGAGCACCAATTGGAATTGTAACGCATTAATGGCTGGACTTGGCATTAGAAAGGATATTGGCATGAAAAAAAAATTAAATATCTATGCCAATGTACAAGGTGGAATTTGTATGGTGAATTCTCCTGCAACGGAAACAATAATTCAAATAGATCAATTGTTTTACTCAACTAAAATTAAAAAATCGAATAATTGGGCGCCTGTTTATTCAGGAAATTTAGGTTTGAATTATTTATTTGCCCCTAAAACAGGCCTTATTTTTAACACTAACTTTATTGGTTTAAGTTTAGTTGGAAACAATTTAGATGTTACGGAGATAGGAAATAACACTTATACAAATAAAACCTATAGCTTTGAACAAAAAATAAGTAGCATACATTTTACCTTAGGTATCAGTACGCATTTCTAAAAACAACATAAAATATTTAAAAAAATGAAAAAATTAATTTTAGGTATAAGCCTTTCGGTATTATTAGGCTTGACTGGCAAAGCACAGGTTGCGATTCCGATGCCAAATTTTGGATTTTCGGTAGGGGCAGTTAATTTTCCAAATTGTGCCATTCCAAGTGGTTTTACCTACAATGTGTTAGCAGGTGGTGAAATTTACAATACATCTACCTCAGGTGGCGCAAATTTTCCGGCATTAAAACTTGGATCAACCGGACATTATGCGCAGATTCAAACAGCAACTGCACCAGGTGCCGTAACCTATTCGATTAGAGGAAATAGCAGTGCTTCAAATTGGGATGGCACATTTAATGTACAACAATCAGTTGATGGAATTGATTTTACCACCTTACCCACACTAAAAACTTATTCAGGTTCAGCTGCATTGCCTAAGTCAGGAAACTTTGTAGTTGAAACTGTTGTTCCAGACCAAAGTGCAAGATACATTCGTTGGTTTTTTACCAATAAAATTTCAGGCTCCAATGTTGCACTTGACGATATTAGCATAGCAGCACCAGCTGTAAGTGCTGGGCCAAATATAGTAGTGTCTTATGGTAGCAATGTATTAATTAATAATCAAACAATAAATTTTAATTCAGCAGTTGGAGTTACTTTGCCTGTTGAGTTAACTTTAACCAATTACGCCAATACAAATGATTTGAACATATCAGCATCAACTGCTTTGACTGGAAATTTCCCAACAGATTATGCGATTACTAACACCTTGCCAATAACAATTACATCATCAACAGCAGGCACTAATTCCACAATTTTAACTGTAAATTTTACACCTACCGCCAATGGCACTAGAGATGCAATTTTAACCATTGCGAGTAACGATTTAAATTTTCCAACATTTGTAGTTAATTTAAATGGAATTGGAGGAACCATAGCGAGCGAACCAGTAATATCATTAAGTAATTTGACTTTTGCTGGTGGGAATAATTTTAATAAATCTTATCGTTTAGGTGGTTCTTTTACATCACCAGGCGGAGTTGACGGATATTTAGTAGTAAGAAAAATTGGAAGTGACCCAACTACACCTCCAACTGATGGAAAAGTATATTTAAGAGGAGACACTGTGGGCATTGATAAAGCATTGGGCACATTCACCACGGCAGAATTTATAGCAAATAATATAGTGGCAAACACAAATTATCATTTTGCTATTTACCCATACAATGGAGATGGAACTTTCAGAAATTATGGACAATCTTCTGTATTATTTGGCAATGTTACTTCAATTGGAAGTATGATGCCTCCTAATGAATATAATTCTATTAATACTTCAAACCCGAGCTTGATTTCTGATTTAACTTCAGTGATTAATGTTGCAGGTAGAACCAAAATTTACTATAGTAACTATGGAGGCACCATGATGAAACTATTTGCAGCTACCGATACCTTTGCTGGTCAAAAAGTAGCTACTTGTGTTTATAGTGGGGATAAATATGTTTATTCTGAACCAATTTCGTGGGGTTATTTTAGTCGTGAACATAGTTATTGCCATAATTGGATGCCAACTAACCCAGCAGATGGCTCTGGAAATGCACCTAACAATGTTGAACGTCCTGAGTACAATGACCAACATCATTTGTTTCCAACCAATCAAGATGATGTAAACGCAATTAGAAGTAATGACCCTGTTGGTGAAGTAGTAACAGTTGAAGGAAGTTTTTTGCAAGGTAAATATGGTTTAGACATACATGGCAATAGAGTTTACGAACCAAGAGACGAACAGAAAGGACGCACAGCAAGAGCCATAATGTATATGGCAACTGCCCACAATAATATGAATGATGCATTTGGAACAGCTCAAAACTGGAAATTTAGAAATCCAATAAGTACCACTATTCCTTATGGTCAAGACCAAAATGTTTTAAAGAAATGGAATACACAATTCCCACCTGATAGTTGGGATATTGCACGCAACGACTTTTTGGATTCTTTACAAGGAAACCGCAACCCTTTTGTAGATCATCCCGAATATGCTTGTTATATCGATTTTTCAACTATGACCTATATATCAAATCCACCAATTCCATGTGATGCATTGGGTATTAATAAACAAACAGGCTTAAATAATATTTATGTAGCTCCTAATCCATCGCACGATGAGATAACTGTTTATGTGAATGTATCAACAAAACAAAATGCTGTTATTGATATTGTTGATGTTACAGGTAAGATTGTATTTGAGATGCCAATGAATTTGAATGCAGGCAAAAATCAAACTTCAATTTCTATATCTAATTTAAGCAATGGTGTTTATACCTTAAAAATTACAGGAGATCAACAATTGATAACACAAAAAATTATTAAACAATAAAATATAGTGAAGTACAGTATTTCTAATGATTTACTGTACTTTTTTTTGGAATAGTAAATTTTTGTTAAAATTATTTAAAAAGAATTTTGTAGTATTGAAGCGCTAAGAAAACCAAAAAAGATGAAAAATTTAGTAAGTGCAGGCTTTTTAAAGCACGATCATATGGTTAAGATATTAATTACTGGGGGTGCGGGCTTTATACCAAGTTGTTTAGCTGAAAAGTTGGCTGAGAATCCCGATAACTTTATTGTTTTAGTTGACAATTTTGTGACTGGTTCGAAGAGTAAAATTCCAAAATCACAGCATAATAACATCAAATTTATTAAAGCAGATTGCAATGATTATAAAGACATATCAGGTGTGTTTTATAGTTTTCAATTTGATTATGTATTTCACTATGCGGCTCTTGTTGGTGTTCAGCGCACTTTAGATAACCCGGTTCAAGTTTTAAATGATATTACAGGCTTAAAAAATATTTTAGGCTTATGTAAAAATTCGGGTGTTAAACGTATTTTTTATTCTTCATCATCAGAAGTATATGGTGAACCAGTTGAATTTCCGCAAAACGAGCACACTACACCATTAAATTCAAGGTTGCCCTATGCCATTGTTAAAAACGTAGGTGAAGCATTTTTAAAATCTTACAAACAAGAATACGGGCTAGATTATACTGTGTTTAGATTTTTTAATACTTACGGACCTAAGCAAAGTAAAGACTTTGTGGTTTCGAAGTTCATTTACAAAGCGCTAAAGAACAAGCCAATTACCGTTTATGGTGATGGAATGCAAACACGCACATTTTGTTACATTGATGATAATGTTGAAGCTACAAGTAATGCGTTCTATAAAAATATGTATGTAAATGATGTTGTAAATATTGGAGGAGAGATTGAAGTAACTATTTTAGAATTAGCTCAAACCATAATTAAACTTACAAATTCTGAATCAAAAATACAACATTTGGCTGCGCTTGAAGAAGGTGACATGACTAGAAGAAGACCTGATGTAAAAAAGATGAAAAAGCTCTTAAATAGACCCATGATACCATTAGAGGTGGGTATGCAAAAAGTGCTAAATCAGTTAGATTGGATAATATAATTTAAAGTTAGATTTTGGTTGATATTAAATCAATTTGAATGAAAATTATCAGCCCTCCAAAAATAATAACTGGATTATTTCATTCTTTAGAATGGGCAATGCCTGCAGTTGCTGAAAAAAAAGTTTATTTAAGTTTTGATGATGGTCCAACTCCTGGAGTTACAGATTTTGTGTTGAATGAACTTGAAAAACATAATGTAAAAGCAACATTTTTTTGTATAGGAAAGAACATTTTACTTGAACCTGCAATTTATAGGGAAGTGTTAGCTGCCAAGCATCAAATAGGTAATCATACACAACATCATGTTAACGGTTGGAAAACATCTACAAAAAAATATTTAAAAGAAGTTGAAGCATGCCAACAAATTATTGAAAATAGTTCTTTTGAAATTGAAGGAAAGCCACTTTTTAGGCCACCTTATGGAAAAATTACAAGAAGGCAAATACAAGCTTTAAAATTGAATTATCGAATTATTATGTGGAGTATCTTGGCATACGATTGGTTGCCCGAAAAAAGTAAAAACCAATGCTTGAATAATATTGTTTCATATTTGAGAAACGATGCCATTATTGTGATGCACGATAGTGTAAAAGCTTCGGAAAATGTAAAAAAAACATTACCAATTATGTTACAAATAATTAAGGATAATGGATATACTTTTGGTTTAATTTAGAATATAAAAATGAGTAAAATTAACACCTTACATCCTCAACATTTTAACGATTATGAATTACTTGATTGCGGTAATTTTGAGAAGTTAGAGCGGTTTGGAAAATACATCACAATACGCCCTGAACCACAAGCAGTATGGGATAAAAAATGGAGTCCACAAGAGTGGGATAAACGTGCTCATTTAAGATTTACACCAACATCGAGTTCATCTGGCAAATGGCAACACTTAAAGGAAGCACCAGAACAGTGGAGAATTTCTTATGAATTAAAACAACAACAAACAAAGGCTAATATTATTTTTCGATTAGGTTTAACTTCATTTAAACATGTTGGTATTTTTCCTGAACAGGCCTCTAATTGGGAATTTATTTTTAAGCATATAAAACAAATGCAAAGTGGAGGTATTTTATCTCCAAAGGTGTTGAATTTATTTGCCTACACAGGTGGTGCTTCATTAGCTGCAAAGGCTGCTGGAGCAGATGTTACACATGTAGATAGTATTAAACAAGTAGTCACTTGGGCGAATGAAAATAGTCAACTTTCAAAATTAAATGATATACGTTGGGTGGTTGAGGATGCACTCAAATTTGTGAAGCGCGAATTAAAACGAGGAAATAAATACCATGGTATTATCTTAGATCCACCGGCTTTTGGACATGGCCCCAATGGCGAGAAATGGAAGCTAGAAGAACAATTGAATGAAATGGTAAATCACGTATTAGAATTATTGCATGATAAGCAACATTTTTTAATATTAAATGCCTACTCTTTGGGATTATCGAGTTTGATTATAGAAAATCTTTTGATTGACAAAGCCAAAGATAGTCTTGAAATAGGCGAGTTGTATTTACAAGCAACTTCAGGAGTAAAGCTGCCATTGGGCGTTTTTGGGAGATTTGGACGATAAATTTAGGTCAATAATTTATGCTGTAAGAATTTCTTTTTTAGGTAGTTTATTTATTAATAAATTCAAACTCTTTCTCAAAACACACACTCGTTTTAACATGAGCATACTGTCCATAATTTGGAATTGGCTGATAGTTATTTTTGGTATATAAGGCAATCGCTTCGGGCTGTGCTATACCAGTTTCTAAAATACATTTTTTGCAACCTAGCTCAGTACACCAATTTTCTAATTCCTTTAAAATTAGTGTTGCAATTCCTTTGCTACGCATTGGAGGAATAACATACATTCGTTTTACTTCCATTACACCGTGCTCGAATTCTTTTATTGCACCACATCCAATTGCTTCATTATTTTGAAAGGCCACAACTACAAATTTTATAGCATCAATTTTATTGAATTGCGCAAAAAAGGCGTGATCTTCACCGTCTCTAATGCGAAGGTCCAAGTCAAGTTCTTTTACAAGTTTTTGAAAGTGTGGGTTTTTTGAGTTTGTTCTAACAAGCATAATCATTTCACCTCTATGATAAAATACAGTTGTTATCCTAATATTTTTAATTTGGCAAATTTTAAAATTAATTGTTTTTGTCCAGCATCATTAAAGTTTATTGTAGCTTTTTGATTTGGATAAATACCTTCAATTAACTCTACCACACCGATCCCAAATCGTTGGTGTTCGACACTATTGCCAGGGGCTAAATTTCGTGTATCATCACCTTGTATTTCACTTCCTGATTTATTAGCAGCAGTGCTGAGTTTTGTTAAATTTTTTGGCGCTGCAAACTGAGGTTTTGGAATAGATTTAGGTGATTGACTTTGGTTAGTACTTTTACTTGAAGTTGAATCCAACCTAGGTTTATACTTGTTACCCCATCCTGCTTTGGATTCTGAAAAATCAAAATCATCAAAGAAACCATCATTCATAGATGCACTGCTCTTGCCGAATTTAAAGTTTAAACAGTCTGCATCAATTTCTTCTATAAATCTACTTTGCTCGCATTGAGTTAAATTTCCCCATTTGTAGCGCGAAGTTGAAAAGGTAATAGTGGCTCTTTTTTCGGCTCTTGTTACAGCAACATAAAATAATCTGCGTTCTTCTTCAAGTTCTTCAATACTATTGATGGATAGTTGTGATGGGAATAAATTCTCTTCTACACCAACTATATAAACATAAGGAAACTCAAGTCCTTTTGCCGAATGAATAGTCATTAAAGAAACTTTATTATTGTCCACATCTTTTTCATCTAAATCATCGGTAAGAAGGGCAATGTCTTGCATATAATCTTTAAGAAACCGTGTTTGATTTTCTATTTCTTGCACTACTAAATCTTCAACATCATTTTCAGAAAATTCTTTCATTCCATTCAACAATTCTTGAATGTTTTCATAGCGACTAACTCCTTCAGGAGATTTATCGTTGTAAAGTTCCTTTAAAAGGCCACTTTGCATGGCAATATGATTGCCTGCATCATAAGCATTTTGTGTATTTGCAATAGCTGCAAAACTTTTAATCATTTCGGCAAAATCGGTTAATTTATTTATTGCCCCTTGATTAATATTTACCTGAAAGTAGGCTGGTTTTTGAATTACCTCCCAAATAGAAACGTTATTATTAGCCGCTGCCACGGTTAATTTGTCAATAGTGGTATCACCAATTCCTCTACCTGGATAATTTATGACCCGTTTTAATGCTTCTTCATCATTGTGATTTATAGTTAAACGACAATAGGCCAATAAATCTTTTACTTCTTTTCTTTTATAAAAACTAAGTCCGCCATATATTCTGTAAGGAATATTTTGTTTACGTAAAGCTTCCTCCATGGCTCTACTTTGAGCATTAGTACGATACAGAATAGCGAAGTCGCTATTTTGTGCAGTTTGGTTCATTTTTGTTTCAAAAATGGAACTGGCTACTACTTGCCCTTCTTCATTATCGGTAAAAGCGCGTATTACATCAATTTTTTCGCCAATATCGTTTTGAGTCCAAACATCTTTTTTAAGTTGTTGCTTGTTGTTGGCAATAATGCTGTTGGCAGCCTTTACAATAATTTTAGTACTTCTGTAATTTTGTTCTAGTTTAAAAACTTTTAAATCGGGATAGTCTTTTTTGAAGTTAAGAATATTTTGAATATTAGCACCCCGAAATGCATATATACTTTGTGCATCATCGCCCACTACACAAATGTTTTCATTTACAGCAGCTAATTTTTTTACAATCACATATTGTGAAAAATTAGTGTCTTGATACTCATCAACCATCACATATTTGAATTTATGTTGATATTTGAGTAAAACATCAGGGAAATCTCTGAAAAGCACATTAGTATTGAACAGCAAGTCATCAAAATCCATAGCCGAGGATTGAAACAATCTTTGTTGATACAATTTATAAATAGTGCCTAATTGAGGTTTTACACTCAATTTATCTTCGCGCTGAATTTCTTCATTTGCATTATAAGCTTTCCATGAAAGTAAATTATTTTTTGCAGCAGATATTCTATTATAAACTAATGTCGGTTTGTATTGTTTGTCATCCAAGCCAAGTTCCTTAATTATTGATTTCAGGAGGTTCTTTGAATCATCGGTATCATAAATTGTGAAATTAGTTGGAAAGCCTAATTTTTCTGCCTCAATACGCAATATTTTAGAAAATACGGAGTGAAAAGTTCCCATCCACAAACTACGAGCTTTATCGGCACCAACAATTTGTTCAATGCGCTCTTTCATTTCCTTAGCTGCCTTGTTTGTAAAGGTTAATGCTAAAATACTAAAAGGGTCAACACCATTTTGCATTAAGTAAGCTATGCGAAAAGTTATAACCCTTGTTTTTCCTGATCCAGCACCAGCAATTATCATCATTGGACCATTTACAGTGGTAGTTGCTTGTTGTTGAGGAGGATTTAATGTTTCGATAAAATTTTGCACCTTGATTTCTTTTCCAAATTATAGCACAAAGTTAAAATTTCAAACTCAATAATAATTTAAATTCAGTTTTAATTTAAGAACATTTTCATATACCACCTTTTTTTGCCTTTTCAATTTCAACAACATGTAGAAGTTATACCGATGTGAAATAAGTAATAGCCCAAATTTACTTCACTAAATTTGTGCTAAACTTCTTTCCTGTCGGCATTTACCACTGTATGAATTATAAATTATTGGTATAATTTATAATTCACATTGGTAATATTTTTTGCTTGCCATATATTATATGGTTAAAAAGAAAAAATTGGTTTTAATTACTATTTTTGATTTTAGTTTATTATAACTAAACTCAGTTTAAAATAATTTTTAATTACTTTAAAAACCACCTATTTGTCAATAATTACCAACATATTAAATAACCGTGGGATTAAGGAATATCAACCAATATCGGTTGTTCAACCTTTAGATAAAAAGTATACTATTGAATACAAATCAAATAAATACAGTTGCCAAGTTTCTCATATTTTATATACACCTGTAGCAATTTTACTTGAATTACCTGAACCAAACAACATTATTTTTGAAAATAATTGCATTTATAATTTAAGCACCCATAGCTGTACAAATGGATTGCCAATTGTATTTAAATTATGTTTGATGCAAGTGATAAATGTTAGTAATAAGAAAATATGGCTATTTGAAGTGGTGGATGTATCGTTTTCAAGAAGTATTTTGGAGTTGTTTTATTTAAAGAGAATCTATGGTTATAGTAAAGCGAAAAATGTGAATTTTATTGAGAATTTTAATTTTAAACACTTTACCAAACTTGTGGCTCTTTTTTCTCAACCTAAAAAGGTTTTTTTAGTTACACTTTTTCAAAATAATAGACAACATAATTTTCCAGTTGATTTGTGTGCCGAGTTATCAAACTTTGTTGTTATTGGAATAAGAAACACGAATAATGCTGCAAAGACATTAATTATGAATAGTGAATTTTATATTTCAAGTGTTTTGGCTAGTAAACACAAAGAAATATATAGCTTTGGAAAATTCGGTTCTAATAATATGAAAGACCATGCTGAAGATACTGAAAAACTACCAACTGAATTAATTTGCGATGTAAAAAAAGTGAGATTGAAACAAATTATAAGAATGGAATATCAAACCATATATTGTA
>DAORKI010000053.1:0-23254 GCA_035439485.1 Bacteroidia bacterium | reverse complement strand
TTATTTAGGAAATCCAATAGGCCTATAGGAATTGGACTTTTTGAGGGACGACTACTTATTTTTTTAGGTAATCCTGTTTAGCAAATGTGATCTATCCATAAGCAATGAATTAATTTAGAATTGCTATAACAGTTCATTTTAAACTAATACTGAATTTGGGTAAAAGGAAAAATATAGAGCTTTAGACTGAGATTTAATAAAAGACTTAACCTTAGTTTAATTGTGGATTTTCTGGAAAAAAGCTAAGCAAAGCAACGTTATTTCCCATATTTCTTAATATGTCTTTCCATAAGGTTTTTGGTTGAATATTTAATATATTTTCATCAACCTTAGATTTCACTACCCACGAATTTTGCTCCAATTCCATATCCAATTGACCCGGATCCCAACCTGAATAACCAATAAAAAATCGAATTTGTTTTAATCGTGAACTATCTTTTTGTATTGCGTCTTTAAGCATAGTAAAGTCACCTCCCCAAAATAAGTTTCCAGCAATCGGCATAGCTCCTTCTATTTCTTTTCCAATCGTATGAACAAAGAATAGATTATCTTTATTAACTGGTCCTCCAAAAAATACCTGCGTATCAACAAAATCAAAATCTTTAATTAATCCCTTTAAATCAATATCAATTTGCTTGTTCAACATAAATCCAACCGTGCCTTCATTATTGTGTTCAACCAAAAGTATTACTGAACGATTAAAGTAAGAGTCTTTAAGCGTGGGCTCAGAAATCAATAAGGAGCCTTTTTGTGGTTTTACTGAATTAAGTGGCATACCATACAAACGTAAAGAATCTTTTTTTGTTTAATTGAGTTGAGCATATTATTTTATTAACACTTAAATAAACATTATAGCTGGGGTTTATTGATAAGCATAAAAAAATGAGCTTTATAAAAAGCTTATTATTTTTGGGTATAATTAATATCTTTAGCCCCAAAACAGAATGATGGTTTTTTAATTTATGCAAAGAATTTTATTAATTTCTTATTTTTTTCCTCCTTGTAACTTAACTGCTGCCGAAAGAGTTAATTCCTGGGCAAAACATTTAAACAAGTTTGGATATTATCCAATTGTTATAAGCAGGAGGTGGGATAATAAAATATCTAATCTATCAGATGTATCTTTAGCAACCCCAGAAGAAGTTTTGCATGAAAAACATGAACACTATGAGTCATATTTAGTACCTTATCTTCCAAACTTAAAAGATACCATTTACACCAAATACGGAAATAATAAGTTTGTTATGCCTCGCAGAGCGCTAAGTATGATTGAACTTATAATGCAAAGGTATATGAATTGGTTTATACCATTCAAAAATATAGGCGATTTTGCTGATGAATTTATTGGTAAAAATGAAGACATTAAAAAGGTAGTAATTTCTGGAAATCCTTATATTTTGTTTAAGTTTGGTTATCAATTAAACAAGAAATATGGAACCAAGTGGATTGCCGATTACCGTGATGCATGGACAACATCCGAAATTGACTTAATTGCTAGAGGCGCTATTTTTAAGTATATCAGAAATTCAGATGTTAATTCGGAAAAAAAGTGGGTAGGCTCTGCTTCTGCAATTACTTCTGTTTCAGAACCAATATTAAAAAATCTTACCAATTTAGTTGGTGTAAAAGGTAAATGGATTCCCAATGGATTCGAAATTGGCGAATTTAATCATGTTAAAAATAGGGAACCTTATAAAAAATTTACGGTTACTTATATTGGAACTCTTTATCATGGACAACAGATTGAACTTTTTTGTGAGGCTTTCATAAAATTAATTAATGAACTTAAAGTCGAAAATGTAAAATTATTTTTTCCAGGTTTAGCATTTCATAAAGATCAACATGAAAGAATAGAAAAAGTGATGAAAGGCTATGAAGCATATTACGAATGCACTGGCAGAACTGAAAAGGAGCAAATACTTGAAATTGAGACAAGGAGTCATTTATTGCTCTATCCTGCTTGGAAAGGTTTTAATGGTATAATTCCAAGTAAAATATATGAATATATCAGTAGTGGTACACACACTTTAGTAGCACCTTCCGACAATGGTGAAGTAGAAAAAATATTATTAAAAAGTTCATGTGGCACAATTACCAACACAGTTGACGAAACTTTTGATTTTTTAAAGAAAACCTACCAGCTTTTTTTACAAGGAGTTAAAATAAAAGCCGACCTAAGTGGCGATAATGCTTATTTTTTTAGTAGAGAACATCAAGCAAATCGTTTAGCCGACTTGCTTGATGAAATAGGATAAGATATTGATTAATTTTCAACCAATATAACTAAATATTTACTAGCACTCCAAAACTCTTGAGGATTTAATATCGTTAATTTATCAGCAGATTTTATGCCTTCTATTTTAAAGGAAGAACTAGGGTGACTTGTAATTAACTTTGCTTTTTTAGCATTTAAACTAATGCTTTTATTTTGAGAAATATCAATTTTTGTAAAATAGCTTTTGTTGAAGTCACTCGATAACTTTTTTGTTTTACCTAAGCCAATAAATCCACCTTCTTTTGTTAATACTCCTTTTTCCTTTAGTTCTTTGGCTGTGCCTATTGCATAATATGCAGTGTTTAATTGCTCCGTTTTTTGGTTACTTTCTTCTGCTTTTTCTTCATATTTAGTAGTTAACTCTGTAACTTCAATATTAAGTCGCTCAAGCTGATTTTTAAGGTCAACAATTTCTAAATCTTTTTCTTCTATTTGCGTAGTTAAAAAGGTAATCATTTTCTCTAATTCCTCAACTTTCCCATTAGACTTAGCTAACTTGCTTTTTAAAGACGCAATTTTTTGTTTGTTTTTTTCCATCAATTCATTAATACTTTGAATATCTGAAATAATTTGCTCTTTCATGTTTTTCCTAAGTTCAGCATCATTTGAACTTGTTGAAATCATTTTTTGCTTGGCTTTTACTTCAGTTAAGTTCTCTTGAATTTCATTAAATGCTACAATAAAAGATTCAATACTTGAATCTTTTTCACTCACAACCATTTTTAAACCTTCATTTACTTGATTTAAACTGTCGGCTAAAGTGTTTACTTCTTTCGAGTCATTGTTACATGATGAAAGTGCAATTAATGTGGCTGAAAAGAGGAAAATAAGTTTTTTCATTGTTAAAATTTTTGAAGTGCAAAGTTAACTATGTTGAAAAATCTTTGTTGTTAATTTTTGTTGCTATTGCTCATTTGATTCTCCTTGGCCAAGTAAATACTGCTATTGAGCTCGTATCCCAACAAAATCACAAATACATTAAAGTTAATGAACAGCATCACCACTATGATAGTGCCTATTGAACCATATAATTTGTTATAGCTACCAAAATTATTAACGTAAAATGCAAATCCTGATGATACCAAAATAATAAATACCGTTGCCAAAGTGCTTCCAGCAGAAATAAACCTATATTTTACTTTTCCACTTGGTCCAAAGTAATATAGGAAGGATATAGCTGTAAACAATAGTCCTAATAAAATTATCCATTTGCCAAATAATAATGCGTATAATGTAATACCGTCTGTTATGATATGGTGTTGTTGTAAATATCCAAAAAACCATCCACTAAACACAATCAAAGCAGTTGAAAGTGTGAGCAAAACTGTAATTATTCCAACCAGCATGATAGAAATGAGTCGAATAATAATGGCTGATCTTTTTTCAACGATATGATCACTTTCATTAAACCCTCTCATCATCGCGTAAACGCCATCGGTGGCTAAATATAAAGCAAAAATAAAACCAAAAGAAAGTAAGCCTCCCTGTTTATTATTGATTAAATCCAAAAATGTATCTTGTGTGGCTTGATAGGCTGATTCTGGCATTAAATCTTTCATTAAATTCAAAAGCAAATCCTGAAAGTTTTGAATGGGAATATATGGGATTAAGGTGATAATAAAAATTAGTCCGGGAAAGATGGCCAAAAAAAATCTAAAAGAAAGCGAAGCAGCCTGATTGCCGAGCGCTGAGTTTTGTAAACCATTTATAAAAAATCTTATCACATCATACAAAGGAACACCTTCAAATCCAGGCAATATAACCTTTTTACTTGTGTTTACACTAAAAATAAAAATCTTGCTTTTGGTAATAATGGAGAGCCATTTAGCTACAATATTCCCCATATTAAATTGCCTTTAAACTTAAATCCAAACTTTTGTAAGAGTGCGTTAAGGCACCCATTGAAATAAAGTTAACACCTGTTTCTGCATATTCTTTTATGGTGCTTTCATCTATTCCGCCTGAAGCTTCAGTTTCACAAAAATCCTGAATTAAATTTATGGCTTTAGTTAATTCACTTGGAGGGTAATTATCTAACATAATTCTATCAATATGATAACCACTCTCTAACACTTGTTGAACCTCTGTCAGATTCCTTGTTTCTATTTCTACTTTTATATCTAAATGATTGTCAAGCAAGTATTTGTATGTTAAAGTTAAAGCCTCTTTAATTCCACCTGCAAAATCAACATGATTATCTTTTATCATTATCATATCATACAAACCAAAACGGTGATTAACACCACCGCCATGTTTTACTGCCAACTTTTCAAAATATCTGAAATTGGGTGTGGTTTTTCTTGTGTCAAGTAATTTACATTGGGTATGCGCAATCAATTGATTTATTTGATGGGTATATGTTGCAATACCTGACATTCTCTGTAAAATATTTAATACAATCCGCTCCGATTTAAGAATAGATTGTGTGCTTCCTGTTACAGTAAGTAAAATATTCCCTTTTTCAATTTTTTTTCCAGATTCAGTATATGTTTCAACCTGAAGAAATGGATCAACGATATTAAATATCTTTGTAGCAATTTCAATTCCTGAAATTATCCCATTATCTTTTGCCAGTAACTTCGCAGTAGATTTTTGATTAGTATTTATACAGGCTAAAGAAGTAAAATCACCAGGACCAATATCTTCATGCAAGGCTTGCTGAATAAACGATTCAATAGAAAATTCCATAAATTAAAGAAATACCTTATTTATCTTTTTCGATTCTTAATTCCTTGATTAAAAAAGCACCATTATTATTTTTAAGATAATAGTAAGTTCGATACACCCCGCTGGAAGTTTCTAAAGCCCCAATTGAATACTTTGAACCATCTTGTGAAACACCATCATGTTTAACTGTATAATTACGTGGAGTATTTTTTGCAAAGAATTCCTTAAGCAGTAATTCAGCTTGAGCTTTACTATACAATCCATCTGCGCCAGGAATATTTAATTCAACCGAGGCATTAAAATAGGAGGCAATAGTTTTAAAATTTCCACTTTTCATGGATGAATTGATGTCTGTACTAATATCAGCCATCAAAATTGAAAATACCGAAATTCCTATTACAAGCGTTAACAAATGCTTTTTCATTTGATAAAAATTTATTAATACTATAATCAAAAACCAAGCCAAGATACTAAATAACTAAATCTAATCAAATAAAATTAAGCATTAGAGCAATCAAAAATGAATACCAATTGCATTTTTTTTTAGAACAACTAAAAACAAATATGCAATGGTAAATGCCGATACAACCTGAAATTAGTAATATTAGGCTATTCCGAATTAAACTAAATTTGAAGAAGTATTGGTATAATTGATGTAGAAACCAAGCTTTAAATGCCACTTATTTTTTAATTTAGAGCCCAATTATTTTTAAATCAATATAAATGAAAATTACCCTCATACAAATTGGTAAAACCTCACAAAATTACCTAATTGAGGGCATAAATGAATATCTAGGTCGTTTAAAACATTATTGCAACTTTGAGATACTAACTATTTTACCTCCAAAACAAATTTTATCTTCACAGCATGTCGAATTAATAAAGAAAACAGAAGGAAGCATAGTTTTATCTAAACTAATGCCAGGTGATTACGTAGTTTTGTTGGATGATAAAGGAAAAGAATTAGATTCTCCAAGTTTTGCCGAATATATCAACAATCATCAGATTAAATCAACCAAAAATTTGGTGTTTGTTATTGGAGGCGCATTTGGATTTTCAGAAGACTTGTATGCTAAAGCTAATTTAAAGCTCTCTCTTTCAAAATTAACTTTTTCCCATCAAATGGTTCGATTGTTCTTCATAGAACAACTCTATAGAGCATTTACTATTATTAAAGGAGAATCTTATCATCATCAGTAAACCTTTGCTATTTTCTGATAAACATGATGATATTTTCCAATTCCATCTTCAAGTGAAGCATATTTTTTTGCATATGCAGAAATTTGATATTTATCAACTGGAATTTTTGACAAAATAGTATCAATTGCATTATTAAAAACTTCCGCATTAAAATCATTGATTACAACACCAACATTGCCATTTTCAACAATTTCCTGAACATCACCAACATTCCCATTACATAATACCGGCACGCCCATACCTAAAATTTCGGCAAGTTTGGTGGGTGAGGATGCTTTTTTTGAATAGCTAGGTTTTATAAAAAATACTGAAAATTGGCACAGTGCAATTAATGATGGCACTTCATTTCTTTCAGCCCGCTTAACTATAATTTTATTGATATCAATACCAGCCTTTTTTGCTGTATCAAAGGCTATTTGAGGCAAATCAGTTGTCAAAATTAAAAATTTAGATGTTGGTAATTTTGATAAAGCAATTTTAAACAAATCCATCATTTCGTCAATCATGTACCAAGTGCCTAAAGATCCAACATAACTAATAATAAAGTCATTTTCGGTAAACCCAAGATTATGCCTTAATTTTGTTTGTTGATCGGAATTTATTTTATTTAAGTTGAAATGATCAAAATCGGCACAACAAGGTATTACTTGAATGTTGTATTCGTTTTTTGAGCTTAATTTCCATCGCTGAATTTCATGTTTAGCGTTTTCGGTTAAACTTATTATGTAGTCGCACTCTTTGATGAATTGCTTTTCCTTATTTTTAAAATAACGATATATTAAATTAAAAATCGGATTTTTTAAGTTCCAAATGTTACCATCAACACGTTCATCAGCCCAAAATCCACGCATATCAAATAAAAATGGAATGTTTTTTTTTCTCTTTGTGCTTAATCCAATTAATGATGAAATATAGCTTCTGCAATGAATGATAGAAATTTGTTTTTGCTTAGTTATTTCATTCACTTTTTTATTTAAGTTCCAAATATCATAAAGCGTTGATAAAACAGGTGGTTTATGATGATATTTAAGAGGATGCCATGTGATATTTGTGTTAAAAATAATTTTCTCAACGTCATTTTTACGGCTTAAAAATCTTTCTTCTTTTTCAAAACTAATGAGATGTATTTCATAATTATAACTTGAAAGCCCAATTAAATATGGAAGAACCTGAGATTGTCCCAATGGGTCAGTCATTCCATCATAAGAAATATATATAATTTTAGAACTACTCATTGCTGCAATGTTAAGCTATTTGTTTTACCTTTGAAAAAAAATATTTTATCAAAATAAACTATGTTATTAAACTTCAGCGACATTATTTTATTGCCGGTTTATTTATTCATAATTTATAGCATTGGTAAAAATTTTGAAAATAAGAGAATAGAAGAGAACCCTGCCTATCAATATTATACTAAAGGCTTAATGTTTAAAATTGGAGGAGGAATTTTTCTTGTTTTAATTTACACCCTTTATTATGATGGTGGTGACACTACCGCCTATTTTCAAAGTGCAGTGATACTCGACCGTCTTCGTTCTCTCAATTTCTCAGGATACCTTGAAATTATGGGAAATAATTTAACGCAGGAAACTTATACCTATTTCAACTCCTCAACAGCTTGGCCCCAGTATTTTTTTGATAAGCAATCATTCACTGTGGTGCGTGCTGCAAATATTGTAAATCTTCTTGGTTTTGATAGTTATATGTTAACCACTGTTGTACTTTCGGCCCTGACGTATAATGGCATTTGGAGATTGTTTTTATTATTTTCTGAATTTTATCCAAAGTACACAAAACAATTGTGTTATAGTATTATATATTTACCTTCTGTTTTATTTTGGGGGTCAGGAATTTTAAAGGATACCTTAACGCTCATGGGGGCTTGTTGGTTTACTTTCAGCTTTTATAAGGTATTTATTAAAAGAGATAAAATATCAATCAATATTTTAACCATGGTTTTAAGTGCCATGTTGATTTTACAAATGAAACCTTATATTTTTATTGCTCTTGTGCCTGGTGCTCTTATTTGGTTTTCTTTTGAACGAATATCCCAAATTAATAGTAATGTCATCAAATTTTTTGTTGCTCCCCTTATTATTGTTTCGGTGTTGGGATTAGGGTCTCTTGCACTTTCAAATTTATCAGATAGTTTCGGACAATATTCATCAATCGATAAAATTGTAGATAAAGCCATTGTTACCCAAAAAGATTTAAAAATGGATTATAATAAAGGTAATACTTTTGATATAGGTGAATTTGATGGTTCCTTAGGCAGTTTGGGTAGAAAATTTCCAATTGCCACCTTTGCGGGACTGTTTTTTCCCCAATTGTGGCATGTGAGAAATCCTGTTATGCTTTTAGCTGCTATTGAAAATTCTATCCTTTTAGGACTCACCATTTTGGTAATATTATCGGTTGGAGGTTTAAATATTTATTCACAAATTAAAAAAGAACCCTTGTTAATTTTTAGTATCGTTTTTTCTATTTTCTTTTCATTTTCTGTAGGATTAACTACCAGTAATTTTGGAGCTTTGGTACGATATAAAATTCCGGCTGTACCTTTTTATGCCAGCGCTATCTTAATTTTATATCATAAGAACAAAGATGGCTTTGAAGAAGAAGAAGAAAGCGAATAAACACAAATAAAACTACACACAATTCGAATTAATTTCTACCTCTTAAGTTTTTCTATTGAAATTAATATATTCATGGTTGAAATTATACGAAAGTGAAATGGTCTTTAGACCATTTCAAACTGAGGTAAATGCCGATGATCATTTGTTAGACCAAATTTATTTGGTCTATTACAAATATCATATCGGTATTAGTTGTTTGTATGATACAATAATAGAACAGTTATCTTAAAAACAAATCAATATTGTAATTAAAAAAAATTGTTGTTATTTGCCATCTAATCAAAACGTGGAATAGTCAAATGAATTTATTATCGGTTGAGAATTTAAGTAAATCATATGGTGAAAAACAACTGTTTGAAGATTTAAGTTTTGGAATTTCGCAAGGGGAAAAAGTGGCCTTAGTGGCGCGAAATGGTACTGGTAAGTCTACTTTATTGCGAATTCTCAGTGGCAAAGATACTGCAGATGCTGGCAATGTAGTTTTTAGAAAAGACCTTAGAATTTCTTTTTTAGACCAAAATCCTGAATTCAACGAAGAGCTAAGCATTATAGATGCAGTGCTATTTGCTGAGAACGAGATTACAATGGCAATAAAAAATTACGAAAAAATAATTGAATTGCAATCAAATGAAATGAGCTTGGCACAGTCAAATGAACTTGAAATGGCTATAGCGCAAATGGATAAAACCAATGCATGGGCTTATGAAGTGAGAGTGAAACAAGTATTGGCAAAATTAGGATTAACGAAAATTAGTCAACCAATTAATAAATTATCTGGTGGGCAAAAAAAGCGTGTGGCATTGGCAAAAGTACTCATTGAAGAGCCTGATTTGTTGATTATGGATGAGCCAACCAATCATCTCGATGTTGATATGATTGAATGGCTCGAAGATTATTTGGATAACAAGGATTTGAGTTTGTTTTTGGTTACCCATGACCGTTATTTTTTGGATAACGTTTGCAATAAAATTATAGAATTAGATAATCAAACTTTGTACACATATCAAGGTAATTATAGCTATTTTCTAGAAAAAAAAGCAGAACGTGAGTTTAACGCTTCACGAGAAATTGATAAAGCGCAAAATTTGATGCGCAAGGAGTTGGATTGGATAAGAAGGATGCCCAAAGCAAGAGGTACAAAGTCAAAATCTAGAATTGACGCCTTTTATGATTTAAAAGATAAAGCCACCGAAAAAAGACAAAATTCAGACCTCGAATTGAACGTAAAAATGTCACGAATAGGAGGGAAAGTCATTGAAATGAAAAAGGTGTATAAGTCATATGATGATTTAAAAATATTGAAAGGTTTTGATTACACCTTCAAAACAGGCGAAAGAATTGGCATTGTAGGAAAAAATGGCATTGGAAAAACAACATTCTTAAATTTAATTACCGGTAAAGAAGAACCCGATTCTGGTAAGATTAATGTTGGTGAAACCATAGTTTTTGGTTATTATTCGCAATCAGGGATTGATTTGAAAGGGGATAAAAGAGTAATTGAGGTTGTAAAAGATAACATTGCCGAAGTAATCTCATTGGCTGATGGTAGTAAGGTGAGCGCATCACAATTTTTGACTTTATTTCAATTTCCACCCGAAATGCAGTATACCTATGTTTCAAAGTTGAGTGGTGGTGAAAAAAGGAGGTTGTTTTTGCTTACAGTTTTAGTTAAAAATCCTAACTTTTTAATTTTGGATGAACCAACCAATGATTTGGATTTGTTGACTTTACAAACACTTGAGGAGTTTTTACTCCATTTTAAAGGTTGTTTAGTGATTGTTTCGCATGACAGATATTTTATGGATAAATTGGTAGATCATTTATTTGTTTTTGAAGGTGATGGCATCGTAAAAGATTTTAGCGGGAATTATCATGAATGGCGTTTAAACGCAATTCAAAATGAAATTGAACTAAAAAGGAAAGAAAAACAAGCCCTTACTGAACAAAAAAACAGCAAAGAAAAAGGAGCCATTCAAACAGATGGAAATGATAAGGTGAAGAAAAAGTCCTTTAAAGAAAAATTCGAATTTGAAAATTTGCAAAAAGAAATTGAAGAACTTGAAAAGGAAAAAATTGCGCTCGAAGAAAAGTTAAATGATGGAATTGGTAATCATCAAGAAATATTAACATGGAGTAATAGAATAGGGGATTTGGTGAATCTTATCAATGAAAAAGAATTAAGATGGTTAACCTTATCAGAATTACCTGATTAACTATTAAAAAAAGGTTTTCGACTATAAAACGAAATTTTTTATAATTTTGCTTTCCGTTTTAAAAAAATACTATAAAAAATATGGCTAAACAACATTTATTAGATTTATTAGGAAAAGATGCAGAAAGCCTGCTAAATCATTCTTGTACTACTATTGATAAAAAATCAATTCATTTGCCTGGTAAGGATTTTGTAGACCGCATATTCAAAGATTCTGATAGGAATATTCAAGTATTGAAAAGTTTACAATCCATTTATGGTAATGGACGTTTAGCAAATACAGGTTATGTAAGTATTTTACCAGTTGATCAAGGTATTGAACATAGCGCAGGAGCTTCTTTTGCACCTAATCCAATTTATTTCGACCCAGAAAATATTGTAAAACTTGCTATTGAAGGTGGTTGTAATGCTGTAGCATCAACCTACGGTGTGTTAGCATCTGTAGGTAGGAAGTATGCACACAAAATACCTTTTATTGTTAAAATTAATCATAATGAATTTTTAACCTACCCAAATAAATTTGACCAAATTATGTTTGGCAAAGTAGAAGATGCTTGGAATATGGGTGCAGCAGCCGTTGGTGCAACTATATATTTTGGTTCACCAGAATCGAGTCGTCAAATTATAGAAGTGGCACAAGCCTTTGATAGAGCGCATGAATTAGGAATGGCTACCATACTTTGGTGCTATATTAGAAACAATGGGTTTAAAAAGGATGGAATTGATTATCATACTGCAACAGATTTAACGGCTCAAGCTAATCATTTGGGTGTTACAATAAAAGCTGATATCATAAAACAAAAATTACCTACTAATAATGGTGGTTATACGGCCATTAATTTTGGAAAAACACATCCAAAAGTGTATAGCGAATTAACTACAAATCACCCTATTGATTTATGCAGATATCAAGTGGCGAATTGCTACATGGGCCGCATTGGATTAATCAACTCGGGTGGCGAATCAAAAGGTGCTTCTGATTTAGCCGAAGCAGTACAAACCGCTGTGGTAAACAAAAGAGCAGGAGGGCAAGGTTTAATCAGTGGTCGTAAAGCTTTCCAAAGACCAGTTAAAGAAGGTGTAGAATTATTGAATGTAATTCAAGATGTGTATCTTGATAAATCAATAACAGTGGCATAACTTCAAATTTAGTTTTACTTCATAATTACTTAGTTTTACCTATTGAGTTCTAAATTAATACTTCATAAATGAGTTGGTTTAAACGAATTAAAGAAGGAATCACCACTTCTACCAAGGATAAAAAAGAAACACCAGAAGGATTGTGGTATAAATGCCCTTCATGCAAGGCCATTATCACTTCTGAAGATCACTCCAATAATTTGTATGTGTGTACCACTTGCGAACATCATCATAAAATAGGTTCTGCCGAGTATTTTGAAATATTTTTTGATGATAACAAATTTATAGAAACACACCCCAATATGCGGGCAGCCGATCCTTTGGACTTTGCTGATACTAAAAAGTATACCGATAGGTTAGATGATAGCATTAAAAAAACCGGTCTTAACGATGCCTTAAGAACAGCTTTTGGCAAGGTGAATGGCAATGATTTAATGATAGCTTGTATGGATTTTACATTTATTGGAGGTTCAATGGGCAGTGTAATGGGCGAAAAAATATCAAGAGCAATTCAATATTGTATTGATCACAAAATGCCATTTATGATAATATCAAAATCTGGAGGAGCTCGTATGATGGAAGCTGCGTTTTCATTAATGCAAATGGCTAAAACTTCAGTTATGTTATCACAACTTTCGAAGGAAGGTATACCTTATATCTCTTTGTTAACTGACCCAACTACTGGGGGTGTAACTGCATCATTTGCTATGCTTGGAGATTTAAATATTGCAGAGCCCAATGCATTAATTGGTTTTGCAGGCCCCCGTGTTGTAAAAGAAACCATTGGTAAAGATTTACCAAAGGGTTTTCAAACTTCTGAATTTGTTTTAGAACATGGATTTTTAGATAAAATAGTACATCGAAAAGAACTGAAACAAACGGTTGGTAACCTGCTGAGCATGTTTAAAAATTAAAAAAAGAGGAGTATTTTACTCCTCTTTTTCTTTAATCAATTTTATAAGGTAGCTTTATTATTGGAGCGTTCCACTTTCAACCCATTTTTTAATTTTTCCTATACTACATTCGTTTATTTTTGATGGACTTCCTTGTGGCATATTTTTTATCCCATCGCCCCAGGTAACAGCATCAACCAGTAAATTTGCAGCAGCTTTGGAACCATCATAAGTCGACAAATCAATTCCTCCACTTGCACCAGTTCCAGTATGGCAATTTTTACAATTATTAGAAAATATTGGTTCTATGTCATTGGTATAAGTTATTACTTTTGTTGTGTCACAACCAGTTGAGGTTGAATCATTCACACCAGGGATAATAATTGGTGCTGGATGCAATTCTTCTAAACTATCATAATAACAAGCACTCAGTGAAAATGATATACCTGCAAAAAGTAAAATCGATTTAATATTTAAATTCATAAAGTTTAATTGTTTTTAGCGCCTTGTTCAACCCAAAGTTCTATTATTTTAATTTGATCATTTGTTAGTGCATCAAAAGGTGGCTGTGGCATTCTTTCATCATCGTCAGTCGATTTAATAACTTTAATTAATTCTACATCTGAGCCTTTACCTTCTTTAATTTCTCCATTTACAATAACGTCATTGTAGCTCACTAAAGGAAATTCACCTCCAGTGGCTGGATGACATTCTGCAGCAGTGCAATTTCCAGTTATGATGGGCTGAACATGTTCTTTAAAACTAATTGCAGGTGTTTCAGGCACTGGATAATCATGTTTACATGAGGTAAATCCAATGGTAATCATACCGCATATAACAGGATATAAAATACTAATTTTTGTCATATTAAATAATAGAATAAAAGCAAATATAATAATTTTTAATAAGCACTATTCACCACTATACATTTTATTAATAAAAGAAGCTTTTTTACTCAATGTTCCTATGGTAAATTGGTATGGAGCTGAATTTTTATCGTCTTTATTTTTTTCCAACTTTCTTTTTTCAGGTTTTAAATCTTTAATGGCTGAATTAAATTTTTCATCGCTCGATATGGCCATCATAGTACCAGTTCCATAAGTAAACAAGTACCAATTATTATTATCGTCTTCTAAATAAATATTTATATAATCTCCACTCTTTTTTTGAATTATCTCAACGCAACCTTTAGCAAATTTATTCAACTGATTTTTTTGAATCAAGCCAATTCCAATTGGTCCATAGGATGTGAATGATTTAGTCCGTGGATTCCATTTCATTTTTAGGTCACTTAAAAACAAAGTGTGCTCAAGTTCATCAGGAATTTTTTTGAATGCTCCATACAAATTTACTTGTGATATTAATTTATCAGCTTCCTTTTTACCAATGAACTCCATTAGTGCTCGCTCATATTCACCTCGTCCAAAAGGGACTGGTTGCATGGAGGTTGATGCTTCAAATTTTTCACTCATTAATTTTAAGATACCATTGTCAAAAAAGAAATCAATAGCCATAATCAAATCAAAATGAACTGTATCAGTAATTAAATTATGTGAAACATTGCCAAAGGCTTGTACCTTAACTTGTCCGAGTTTAGAGCCTAATTCAATTTTTCCTTCACCATAAGATTCGCATTTATCTACAGCTAAACTTACGTAGTTCCCTGGAGAAGTGAGTTCCTTAATTTTTTCGATGCTTCCAACTTTATACTCGCGTGAAAATTTGTCGAAATAAATGTATCCATTTGAAACAATTAATTCACCATCTACGATTCCTTTTCTATGACTTACAACAGAAGAATAAACATGCATGGAATCATTATTGAGTAAAAATCCTGTAACAGTCATATTCCTTGCCTTTTTGTCGGCAACAGTTGTGTCACCTAATGGAATGTACACTTCTTTTGGATTAACATCACCTTTAAACTCAATCCATTTTATTGCCATATTGCTGCAACTATGATTAATTCTAAAGCTCCCATTAAAGGTCAACAGTTCATTCGAGGCTTTTAGATTTAATTGACCTTTGTAATCGAAGTAAGGGCTCAGTTTAAAATTATTTGTTTCAAGTATTGCACCTTCACCAACAGTTTGTCCTGAACCATCGGTAGTAACCCTGTCAAAGTGAACTTTTTGTTCGGTACCTAATTCATCCACATAATTGTAGTCAGCAGTACCAGCATAACTTTTCTTACCGTAAATATCTAATGTTGCATTGAATAATTTATGGAATTTAGTTACTGTATTAGCTAAAATTTGTGCATTTTGAAGTGTTCTAATTTTTGCTTTCTTTTCTACTACAACTTCTCCACTATCAGGAAATAATCTAGCATCAGCAACATTAATATACCTCACTTCGTGACAGTAGATTATATTTGTTCTTAAATCATATTTTGCTTTAGGAGATAAAAACCTTAACGAGTCTTGATCTTGATGTAATGAAATAAATTCTGCCCCTGTTAAATCCAAGTCTTCATTATTTGCATTTTGGCTTTCTTTACTCGCCTTAGTATTAGAACTTAATTCAAGATTGTCTTTTTCCATAAACCACTTAAACTGATCCATGTAACATAAATACTGATTTACAGGGAATTTCACGTAGGCGCCTCCTCCATTTGATTTAAATTCACCAACCTTTTGATCAAAATCGATATGTGAGGCAAAATTCACTGTTTGTAACCCTATGTCATTTGCTGCGGCTGATGAAATCCTGATGTCAGAGGTATCTGTATCAAAAACTCTTTCACTAAATCGCATTAATTTTGCATCTAATTCTGCTTTGTAAAAACGCATGGTTCCACCACCTGTCATTCCACCAGGTGTTAGTGCGGTATGACCAAACAATTCAGATTTACCATCATACATTTGAAAAGGATGATTAGGTTTATTAGAAGTATTCATATAATCTTTATAAGGCATCCAATGCACATAGGCACTATCAGCGCTGGCTTGCGGAAATTGTG
Source organism: Bacteroidia bacterium (assembly GCA_035439485.1). Taxonomy (GTDB): domain Bacteria; phylum Bacteroidota; class Bacteroidia; order UBA4408; family UBA4408; genus CAIKXD01. The sequence continues at coordinate 7,269 of DAORKI010000053.1, read as the reverse complement.
TTTTTCCTCCAGTTGCTTTATTGCTAAAATTCTCACAACGCGTATTCATACTATCAGGAAAAAATATAAAATCTTTGGAGACGGTGGTAGAAGTTACATACTCTAGTTTTCCATTACCCCTTAATCCTTGATTACTCATAAATATTTTATCAGAGTAATTTCCTTTGCCTCCATACGCAGTGTAACCTCCTTCAGGCGTATTGGTTTTAAATCCTAAAGATAAATCTTCTTGCAATTTAAGTGTTTCTCTAAATTTAGGAAAAATGCCACCTGATTCAAAATCACCGTTAAAGGAAAGAGCTTCGTTGGTAAAGTTATCTAAGCTGTCAATGGTAAAAGGGTCAAGTGAGAATCCAACTTTATTTCTGGTGTAAACTCCTTTTTGTATGAAACTTTTATCCCAGTATACATAGGAGTTCTTTTTTGAATTTAGGATTGGATATTGTGGATGATTTTTTCGTCCCGATTTATTTGAAGGGTCATCAATCAACAAATCTCCATTTAAATCCTCTATTACTGATTTTACAAAGGTATATTCCACATCACCATTAGGTAAATAATTTCCTGTTGCCACTTTAATTCTTAGTGAATCCACATTGGTTAAATTCAATTTAAATTTGTCGTACTCAAATGAAAACTCTTTACCAAAAAATTGAAAACGTCCAGCATTAATTATACCTGCAAAACTGAAGTCTCTATTTTTCTTCACTGTAATAGTTTGCCCTAAAGGAAAAATATTTACGGCTTGTGAGTCACTTAAAAATATTTGCTTTACACCTGTGATTTTTAAATCAAAATTCAATAAATTAATTTTGGCATTGGTTTGATTTCCTGATAGATTAGACTTAAACTCAATAACATCGTAGTCCTTTTTACCTGCCATAAATTTAATGTAATCAAAAAGTCTTTCTTTAATGATAATTCGATCTTCCTCGTATTCAAAATCAACAAAACCCATATTATTGAATGTAAGCATCATTGGTCTCACATACTCAGGAGAAATTCCCATGAAGGCAGAGATTTGATTGATTGAACCCTCCATAGTTTTATTTTTTTCAGTATAATGTTTCAATTTCAACAGGGGATGCACATCATCTAAACCCTGTAATTTATAGTATCTTTTTTCTCTAAAATATCCCTTTGATTCAAAAGATGCGTTACTTTCAGCACTGCCTTTAATCATTTCCATAGAGATTGAAGGCTCATCCATTTTCCAATAAAGGGCTTCAAAATCCATATCTAACTGATGGTACGAATCGCTAAAAGGAGCTCTTGCTATTCCTTGATTATCTCTAATTAATGATAACTCCTTATCTTTAAATATAAATTTCATTGTTAAACCTGGGTGATAAATTGAATCATTTTCATTATAAATAGAAACTTCAGCTTTATCAGAAGATATTTTATCGGTTCTAATAATGTAACTTTTGGCTGATACGTTCACAAAAAGCTTTTTATTACGATAAAATTTAAGGTAAGCAGGATTTTTTTTATCTCCAGAACCTATAATTCGTGCTCCTTTGACATTAAAACCCCCATCATAATTTACATCTTGAAAAATGTTTGGAATTTCCAATCTTTTATCATACGAGTCGAATTCAGGGTAAGAAGCCCTATTATCCGTAGCATCGGCCAATACTTTATCAGTGAGTCTTCCTAGGAGCGGTGTTTTAAAATAATTTTTATTATAGTAACTCACCGAATCGGCAGTGTAGGAAGATGTTTTACACGAAATTTTATAGTTTTTAAGTTCTGCGTAACTTAAATTTTCATCAATACCCGCCCTGCGCCAATCCACACGACCTGTTTTACCTACCCATAATTGTTGAATTGGATAATAAATTCCACTGGTACGCATAATTATGGAGCTGTCTCCTTTTGCGTAACAACTGATATCAGTTTTTGCAAAAATAACTTTTGGAACTGAGTCAAATTCGAATTTATAATCACTACTGCTAGCGCGCCACTCAGTAGTGGCTGATTTATAAAAAGAATTGTTTTTAAATAATCCTTCACTCATAGCGCAATAACTATAAAAACCAGTCATAGTTTTACCAAGTAAAAGTTTTTCGGCTCCTTTTTGCCAAGCATTATAACTTTCGCGCGGTTGGGTGCCATTTACAAAATTCATCATTGCCCCTAAAAAGTTGGTAAAATCAGGATATGGCTTTGAACGTTTCTTTAACATTGTGTTACAAGTGGAGCGAACAAACTTTTTTTGCTCCATATTTATTTTATTATTCCACGCTTCCGAAAACTCATCCATAAATCTTCGCGCATCTTTCTTATCCCATGTTTCAAGAAGTTGAAGTATTTCTTCTAATATAATAACATCATCTTCAGAAAATGATTGAAGTTTGGTTTGGGCTTGTAATGAACTGCTAATAAATAGCATGGCCCCGATTATGAGGAAATAAATTCTTTTTAAAATTGTGGAGAACAGCAAAGTATGAAGTTTAAAATTCATAGTCAAAATTTGTGATTAAAGCCCAATATTACCAATTAGCAACATAATACTGCAATTAAACTTTTAATAAATTGTTAACGAAAAACCAAGCTTATGTTAGTATTATTTTGAAACTAATACATTTGCATCCAACTTTAAGAAAAAGCTACCTATGATTTGGTTTAAAGAAGTAGATGCGTTAAGCCTTGAAAATATCGGACAAAATACCATGAGCAGTCATTTGGGTATTACCATACTTGAAATTGGGCCAAACTTTATTAAAGCAAAAATGCCTGTTGATGAGCGAACTAAACAACCTTATGGAATTTTACATGGTGGTGCTTCCGTAGCATTGGCTGAAACCATTGGAAGTTATGGGAGTCACTTAGTGATTGATAGCCAAAAATTTCAATCAGTAGGGTTAGAAATTAATGCAAACCATATTAAGAAGGTAAGTGAAGGATTTGTTTATGGCACAGCAAAACCAATACATTTAGGTAAAAGCACTCATGTTTGGTCTATTGAAATTAAAGACGAAAATGAAAAGCTAATTTGTATTTGTAGACTCACGGTTGCTATTATTTTAAAAAGGGATTAACAACCAAGTGTGTATAAAAGAGAAAAATAATTTTGCAGAACAATAAAAAGTTACTACATTTGCACTCCAATTTTAAAAATAACAGGCAATGAAAAGGACATTTCAACCTTCACAGCGTAAAAGAAGAAACAAACACGGCTTTCGTGAAAGAATGGCATCAGCCAATGGTAGAAGAGTTTTAGCAGCTCGTAGAGCTCGTGGACGTAAGAAATTAACCGTTTCTGACGAAAAGTTACACAAAAAATAGGATTTAAAAACATTTTCCATAATTTTGAAAAGGGGTAATTGCCCCTTTTTTTTATACATTAAAATATTATAAATATGAGCTTTACAAGTGAATTTAAAGATTTTGCCATGCGTGGCAATGTAGTTGATCTAGCTATTGGGGTTGTTATTGGTGGTGCTTTTGGTAAAATTGTTGGGTCATTAATTGATGATGTGATAACACCATTGTTGCTAAAACCAGCTTTGGATGCTGCGCATTTAAGTAAATTAGAAGACCTTACCATGATGGGTTCCGTTAAATACGGAATGTTTCTATCTTCAGTCATTAATTTTATTATTGTTGCATTTGTACTTTTTTTAATTATTAAAGGAATGAATGCTGCCAAGAAAAAAGAAGCAGCAGCTGCCCCTACACCTCCTGCCGGGCCATCAACGCAAGAAAAATTGTTGATGGAAATTAGAGATGCACTAAAAAAGTAAATTTTAATTAACATATAATTATACGCATAAATAGGATGAAAAAAATTCTGACGGTTATTCTATTGCTTACATATAGCTACTCACAAGCTCAAAATGATACCATTTGGAGAAATGGCGGGCTTTTTAATTTCAATTTTAATCAAGCCAATTTTTATCAATGGGCGGGGGGTAATAATAACTCTCTGGCATTAAATGGTTTGGTTTCGGTGTTTGCAAAATATAAAAAAGGACATTGGACATGGGATAATACTGGTGACTTTGGCCTTGGAGCCATCAAACAAGGAGATGGTGGCGAATTAAGAAAATCTGATGATAAAATTGATATTAATACAAAATTAGGTTACGATATTGGTAATAAGCTCTATTTCTCGCTTTTAGGTGGATTTAAAACCCAATTTACCGAGGGATTTGTGTTTAATAAAGATGGTTCTCGTAGTAGAATCTCTAATTTGTTAGCACCTGCCTATGCACTTGCATCAATTGGAATTGATTATAAACCTAATGCTGATTTCACTTTATTCCTTTCCCCAATAACAAGTAGAACACTGATTGTTATGGATGACCAATTAAATGCCATTGGTGCATTTGGTGTTGATTCAGGCAAAACCGTAAGAGCTGAATTTGGGGCTTATCTTACTACAAAGTACAAGAAAAATTTAATGGAAAATGTACTTCTCTCATTAAGGTTAGACTTATTCTCGAATTATTTAGATAAGCCGAATAATATAGATGTTAACTTAGAATTATTATTAGCATTTAAAATTAATAAGTTTTTACAAGCCTCCATAAGTTCAACCTTATTGTACGATGATAATACGTTGGTACCAGTACAACTAGACAATGGCGATTATAGACAAGGTAAAGGTGTGCAGTTAAAAAATGTATTAGGAATTGGTTTAGCATACAAAATACAAAGCTTTAAAACATCTGGAAAATAATTGATCTTTTCGAAAAAAAGTGCTTCAATTTTGAAGCACTTTTTTTTTGCTTATTGAAGAATAAATTCGCTCTTTTGAATTGAAATTAATATGTTATCTATGAAAATGAATAAAAAACTGTTTCTTTTATTTTTAATACTGGCCAACCACTCTATGGCCCAAAATAAACTAAACCTTGAAGATATTTGGAAAAATAATGCCTTTGGCTCAAAGGCAATTTCAGGTATAAATTCTTTAAAAGATGGTCTGCATTACACTATTCTCATCAATTCAGGTCAGGAACAATTTATTGTAAAGTACAATTACCAAACTGGAAATGCAGTTGACACCCTTTATAATTCAAGCAAAGTAAAAAACAAAATCCCTAAAGTTGAATCTTATAAGTTTAGTGCCGATGAAAATCAATTACTTTTTTCAACAGAAGAAGAAAGAATTTATCGACATTCATATAAATCAAATTATATCATTTATCATATTTTGAATCGAACATGGTCCTTGCTTTCAAATTTAGGGAAACAACAATTGGCAAGCTTTTCGCCTGATAGTAAAAATATAGCATTTGTTCGAAATAACAACTTATACGTAGTTGATTTAATAAATAACATAGAATTGCAAATCACCCGTGATGGTGAAAAAAATAAGATAATAAATGGAGCAAGCGACTGGGTTTATGAAGAAGAATTTGCATTCGACAAGGCCTATGAATGGAGTCCTGATGGAAAAAAGATTGCTTATTATCGTTTTGATGAATCAGAAGTTAAAGAATTTAGCATGCCTACCTATGGCTCATTATATCCCGAAAACAGTACCTTTAAATACCCTAAAGCTGGTGAGAAGAATGCAATTGTTCAAATTTTAATGTATGATTTGAATAGTAAAAAAAATATCAAAGCAAATATTGGAGATGAATTGGATCAATATATTCCAAGAATTAAATGGACAAATAATCCAACTATACTTTCTTGCCAACGTTTAAATCGATTGCAAAATAAACTTGATTTATTATTTGTGGATGCGAGTACAGGCAATTCGAAAATAATTTTAAACGAAACATCAAGTGCTTATATAGATGTGACTAACGATTTGACATTTTTGAAAGATAATACTGGTTTTATTTGGAGCAGTGAATTAGGAGGCTTTAATCATTTATATCACTATGATCTAAATGGAAAATTAATAAATCAAATCACCAAAGGAAATTGGGATATTATTGCCTACAAAGGGTATGACGAAAAATCGAGAACGCTTTATTTTACTGCTGCATATTCTTCATCCATCAATAAGGAAGTTTGTAAAATAAGCCTAGATGGTACTAATTTTAAAGTGCTTTCAGAAAAAAAAGGGTATAATGAGCCCTATTTTAGCAGCACATTCGAATATTTTATTAATGCACAAAGCGATGCCAACCATCCTACTATTTACAGTTTGTTGGATAAAAATGGTAAACAGGTCAGGATATTGGAAGAAAATATGGTGCTAATGAACAAATTGAAAGGCTATGAACTTATTGAAAAAGAATTTTTTGTTATAAAAACCAAAGATGGTTTTGAACTTAACTCTTGGATGATAAAACCAATAAATTTCGATGCTAAAAAGCAATATCCTGTTATTTTTGTGATTTATGGTGGACCTGGTAAAAATACGGTGGTCAATAGTTGGGAAGGCGCATCCTATCTATGGCATCAATACCTATCGCAAAAAGGGTATATTGTTGTGAGTGTTGATAATAGAGGAACGGAATTTAAAGGCGAAAAATTCAAAAAATCAACTTATGGAAACTTAGGAATGTTTGAAACTATGGATCAAATTGAAGCTGCACAGTATTTTGCTAGCTTGCCCTATGTTGATAAAAGTAGAATTGGCATACAAGGTTGGAGTTTTGGAGGTTATTTATCATCATTATGCATCACCAAAGGAAGCGAAATTTTTAAGTCAGCGATAGCTGTGGCTCCAGTTACAAATTGGCGTTATTATGATAGTATTTATACTGAAAGGTTTTTAGGTCTTCCCAAGGATAATGCAAAAGGCTATGATGAAAATTCGCCAATAAATTATACTAACCAGCTTAAAGGAAACTATTTATTGATACATGGAACAGCTGATGATAATGTACATTTTCAGAATTCGGTTGAAATGGTAACTGCATTGCAAAAATCTAATAAACAATTTGATTTTATGATGTACCCCGATAAAAATCATGGTATTTCAGGAGGAAATGCACGATTGCATATCTATACCCTTATGACCGATTTTATTTTAGAAAAGTTGTAATTTCAATATTGTTACAAGCATAAAACAACTATTATTGATAATAAATATCTCCAACCAAAAGAGTTTTTTATAATTGAAAATTGCCTAAAAAACAGCCGAAACAATCATTGTTTTTAAGTTGAAATATTATTCAAAATTTTATAACATATTGATTTTTAAAATTTTATAATTATTTCTGTAAAAAAGAATTGTAGGATATTGCAACAAAAATACACATTTACGCAACCTTGATAAATTAGCAAGGCTGATCATATCTTTAATTAGTCGTCCCTCAAAAAGTGCAATTCCTATAGGCCTATTGGATTTCCTAA
>DAORKI010000052.1:0-24009 GCA_035439485.1 Bacteroidia bacterium | reverse complement strand
TTTGTACCCGGGACGAGAATCGAACTCGTACAGCCGCAATGGCCACAGGATTTTAAGTCCTGCGTGTCTACCAGTTCCACCACCCGGGCAGCGGGCTTAATTGATGTTAACATCAACTATTGTGGTTTTCAAATCAAATCCCTCCTTGGTAAAAGAGGGATTTCAAGTGGAGCGAAAGACGAGGTTCGAACTCGCGACCCCGACCTTGGCAAGGTCGTGCTCTACCAACTGAGCTACTTTCGCTTGTTTTTGGGTGGGCAAAAGTACATAATTTTTTATTCCTGCAAAATTTTTATGCGTTTTTATGCTTTTAATTCTCATTTAAGTTTCTTTTTTAGTTTCCTTTACCCCCTTAATTATATGTATAATTTCTATTAATTAAACTTTTTCAAATTGACCTCTAAAGAAAAACTCATCCTTTTGGTATTGGCCGCTGTCCAATTCACCCACATTGTCGATTTTATGATTATGATGCCTCTTGGGCCACAACTCATGCGCATATTTAAAATAAACCCACAACAATTTAGCTTAATTGTTGCAAGCTACACCTTTAGCGCTGGTATATTTGGTTTCCTAGGCGCCTTTGTTATTGACCATTTTGACCGAAAATCGGCTTTTACTTTTGCCTACATAGGCTTTACTTTAGGAACCCTAGCCTGTGGTTTAGCTTCATCATATCACATATTAATGGCTGCACGCATCTTAGCTGGTGCATTTGGTGGTGTCTTAGGTGCTTTGGTGCTTTCTATCATTAGTGATGTTGTTCCTCTCGAAAGAAGAGCCTCTGCCATGGGTATAGTCATGACAGCCTTTTCCGCAGCATCTGTTTTAGGTGTGCCAATTGGCCTTTGGCTTGCCAATAAATTTACCTGGAACGCGCCATTTCTTTTCCTTGCTGGTATCACTACTATTATCACTTTTGCTATCTTTAAATTTATTCCTTCTCTTACAAATCATCTACAATCAAATGCCACACGTCCAAAACCGCTAGAGATAATTACTAATATCACTGGCGATAAAAACGCATTAAGGGCACTTTTAATGATGAGTTTATTAATATTCGGGCAGTTTAGTATTATTCCATTTTTAAGCCCTTATATGGTGTATAACGTAGGCTTCCAAGAAAGTCAACTTCCATTCATTTACTTTTGTGGCGGCATAGGCACTATTTTTACACTGCCGCTCATTGGAAAGTTGGCCGATAAACATGGACGTTTAAAAATATTTGGTTATGCCATTTTTCTTTCTGCAATTCCCGTTCTCACCATCACAAACTTAGGTCATATTCCAATATATGCCGCATTAGTAATTACTACTTTTTTCATGATATTGGTTGGGGGCCGAATGGTACCAGCCACTACTATGGTTACCTCTACTGTAAATCCAAAAAACAGAGGGAGTTTCATGAGCATCAACAGCAGTATTCAGCAACTCTCTAGCGGCATAGCCTCGTTTAGTGCAGGCCTTATCATTGTTAAAAACACCAATGGAAGTTTATCGCACTACAATTGGATAGGTTATTTTGCAGTAGCTGCAAGCCTTTTAAGTTTGTTTGTAGCACAAAAGCTAAAAAGTGCCGATGGACAAAAATTATAATCATATATATCATGGCACCCCCTTCCATCCGCGAAAAACGAATGGAAGGGCCGGGCCATCGGCTTTATCTTTTTTCCTACACACAAAAACATACGCAAAAAAGGATGCCGCTTCTGTCCCTTGTGCAAAACATCAACAATATTTTTCAATCCATATTAATCAGTGGTAAGCTCGCAAATGCTGAGCTGCAAATTTTATACGGGAAATCCCGCTTAGCAAATACATTCTATTTTTGAGCAATGGATTAATTTACAACTGCTTTGGCCATGCTGAATGCAAGCTATAACGAGTTGTTTAATAAGCAAAATAGTATGATGTAATTGAAAATGAAAACAAATAAATTATACCAATGTGAATTATAAATTATCCAATTAATTTATAATTCTTACAGTGGTAAATACCTATAGGAAAGAAGTTTAATACAAATTTAGTGAAGCAAATTTGGGCTATTACTTATTTCACATTGGTATTGGAGTGTGTTTTAAATTCATCTATTGGATTAAACAAAAAATATAAATTTGTGCTCCTTTCAATTATACGCCTCATGCATCCACTCAAATCAATCGCAACACAATGGTTCGAAGCCTTTAATAAGCACAACATTGACATGCTTCTCGAGTTATATCATCACAATGCCGAACATTACAGTCCAAAACTAAAAATTCATCATCCCGAAACCAATGGCTTAATCATAGGTAAAGAAGCACTAAGAAAATGGTGGACAGATGCTTTTCAACGATTGCCTAACTTGCACTATCATGTCATTAAATTAACTGCCGATGATGAGCAAGTTTTTATGGAATATATAAGGCAAACACCTGGGGAACCAGATTTACGCGTGGGCGAAGTACTTCAAATAAAAAATGGTAAAATAATAACATCCAGAGTTTATCATTCTTAATCTTTATCCTGATCAAGAATTATTTGTTTAAACTTCTCAAGTTCAGCTTTTCTTTTATGGTCAACTACAGGATATTCAATCTTAAGAGATTTTAATTTTTCTAATATTAACTGACTTACAATTAAACGCATATTTTTTTTATCATCGGCAGGAATCACATACCATGGTGCAAAATCACTCGCAGTGTTGTTTATACAATCTTCATAAGCCTGCATATAATCATTCCAAAAAGCCCTTTCCTTTACATCACCTTCTTCAAATTTCCAGTTTTTAGCCAGTGTTTCAATACGCTCAATCATGCGTTTGCCTTGCTCTTTTTTTGAAACATGTAAAAAAAACTTCATAATGTGTAGGCCATTTCTATGCGCGTATTTCTCAAAGTTTTGAATATCTGTGTATCTATTTTTAAACAACTTTTCTTTATCCTTCAGCAATTCTGAAGGCAATAGCTGTGAAGTTTCTAAAATTTCAGGATGTACTTTTACAACTAATACTTCTTCGTAATAGGATCGATTAAATATAGTCATACAGCCTCTTTCTGGCAAATTGATATTACTTCGCCACAGATAATCGTGTTCAAGCTCATTAATTGAAGGGCGTTTAAACGCAAATACCCTTACACCGTGCGTATTGACACCACTCATAACATGTTTTATAGTGCTGTCCTTCCCTGCTGCATCCATGGCCTGAAAAATAACTAATAAGCCATATCGGTTATGAGCGTACATCATACTTTGCAACTCATCTATTTCTTTAGCGTACTCCTCCGATAGTTGGCCATAGTCAGACTTGTCATTATAAAATTCGTCAACTTTTGTCTTTGACTTATCTATGTTGAATTTTTTTGAACCATCAAAAATAAATTCACTTGGGTTGAGTTTAATATTCATTTAATTTTTATTATTCATTTTCCCATAAAGGATAACGCTCAAGCTGAATTTTATCTTTATAAAATATTTTGGTGCTGTTGGCAAATGATGTTGTATAATCGCTCACATAAAACTTGCTTTTGGGCGATTTTGCTGTATTCAAAAGTCCTTTATCAGCCAAATGATTAAATACACTTTCAGCTACAATTTCGGCACTATCTATTATTTTAACCTTTTGTTTGTAATATTCTTCAATTTCAGGTCTTATAAGCGGATAATGGGTGCAGGCAAGTATTAAGGCATCTATTTTCTTTAGCTTTGGGCGCTCTAAATAACTATTTATTACGGTTCTACTAATTTTATTATTAAAAAAACCCTCCTCAATCATAGGTGCTAATAATGGAGTAGCTAATGAGGCAACTTGTAAAGATTGATTTAATTCTTTTAGTCGTTTTGCATAAACATCGCTTTTAATTGTTCCTTTAGTTGCAATTACACCTATTTTCCCTTGTTTATATAATGCAGCCACTCGATTTACTACTGGTTCAATAACACTTATTACAGTAACTTTATCACCTACTTGTTGTTTCACAATTTGATATGCTACTGATGATGCCGTGTTACAAGCAATTACAATCATTTTGCATTTTTGCTTCATTAAAAAATCGCTAATTCTTAAGGCATAATATTTTATTGAATCAGCCGATTTTTCTCCATAAGGAAAATGTGCAGTATCCCCAAAATAAATTAATTGTTCGTTTGGTAAAATTTTATGAATAGCATTTGCCACCGTTAAACCCCCAATTCCTGAATCAAATATGCCAATTGCTTGCTCATTTGACTTGCTTTTTATTTGTTTTGCCATTAGTTTTTAATTACAAACATAAACCAATTTATCACAAAGTATTAATGCAACGAATATACGAACCTTTGTACGCTTATTTAATTATAATCAATCTATTTTAGGAATATATTTGTTTGGCCTAAAAACATATTCCATGTAAGTATTTTCATAGTCAATCTTAACCCCCGTACTATCTGTATATTGATTAAATTTTCCGATGGTGATTCTTTCTTTAATTATGCATGGCAAATGGGGAATCGAGTCAATAATGGATACTTTTACATCTATGCTTACTTGCTTGCCTTTTATTGCTTTTTTAAGCAGTTCGGTCTCATAACCAAGTACGGTATTGTTTTCATACCATACGTTTTGAACCTGGTTTAACAACGAAATTACCTTATAACTACCATATGCTCTGTTTCCAGCATTTAATTTGGTTTCTAAAATAATTTCTAATACTGAATCTTTATTAAAATCCTTTACTTTTACTCGGTAAAGGTTATCGTAATACCAACAAGCATTTTTCCAAAATCCTTCTTTTGTTTTGTATAGCAACAAGGCTACTTGAATAAAGTCTCTTCCTTGCAAAAAATTGCAAATTGCTAAGCATTCGGTATTATAAACTGAAGTATAATGCCCTTGATATAGTTTAGGTTTTTTTCCTGGTGCCGGAACAAAAGGAAGCGCATCTTTTGAATCACTTGCTTTTTTTTGTGTAATAGCCAATGATAGTACTTCCTCATTGGATGGTAATTGCCCAAATACATTTGAAAAACTATAAAAAAAAAAACACAGCATCAAATAAGTTTTGAGCTGAATATCTTTTAATCGCATTTCACTTAAAGTTGAGCAATAATTTTTGAGGCATGCAAGGCTAATTCTTCTTGTGATGGTTTGAGTTTTTCAGCGCTAAAGTTCATATCCGCAACAGTATTCATAGGAATTAAATGAATATGTGCGTGTGGCACCTCGAGTCCAATAACACACATGCCCACTTTTTTACATGGAAAAGCACTTTTAATCGCTTTAGCAATGCTTTTTGCAAAATCCATTAACTGCATGTACTCATTGCTTTCAATATCAAAAATATAATCTGTTTCCTTCTTAGGAATCACCAAAACATGACCGTGTTTTAATGGAAAAACATCTAAAAATGCATAGAATTGTTCCGTTTCGGCTATTTTATGACTTGGAATTTCACCATTCACTATTTTGGTAAAAATGCTTGCCATCTTAGTCTCTACTTACATTCAGTATCTCAAACTTCATCACCATGCCTGATGGAACTTTTATTTCGGCAATATCTCCAACTTTTTTGCCAAGTAAACCTTTTCCAATAGGCGAGTCAACAGATATTCTTCCTGTTTTTAAGTCTGCTTCTTGCTCAGGAACAAGGGTGTAAGTAAGTTCTGCTTTATTAGTTAAATTTTTAAGTTTAACTTTACTTAAAATAAGTACCTTGTTCACATCAAGCTTCGACTCATCAATGATTCTTGCATTGCTTACTGTATCTTCTAATTTTGAGATTTTTAGTTCTAGCAGTCCTTGTGCTTCTTTTGCTGCATCGTATTCTGCATTTTCCGACAAATCTCCTTTATCTCTTGCTTCTGCAATTTGATTCGAAATGCTTGGTCTTTCTTTTGTTTTTAAATAATGAAGTTCTTCTTTTAATTTACGAAGTCCTTCTTCTGTTACATAAGCTATTTGTGACATATTTTTACTGTTTACTGTGGTATATAAAATGAAAGAATCCCGGTGTAAAAACCGGGACTCATTTTTAATAAGAATACAAAGATAATAATTACAACTTTAATCGCAAACCAATTGTATGTATCCCTGCAAAAGGGTTAGTTGTACGATAAGCATACTCAACACCAAATTTACGTTTACTTTCCTTGCCAAGTGGAAGGTCGGCAGAAAAACCAGCCGTTGGTCCTGTTAATGCAGTTTTACGATCTTCAGCATTAAATATACCTTTTTCATAAACCATGCCAGCTCTCAACATAAACATTTGCTTATACCCATATTCAAAACCAATATTAAATTGATCTTGTGTAAATGAATTAGAGGTAAAGTTTAAAGCTGCTGTAATTCTTTGGTTATTATTTTCTTTACTTAAATAATAATCATAAGATGCTCCAATGTTCACTAAAGAAGGTAAGTCGTATGCCTGAGATCTAAACTCAAGAGTTTGGGCAGCACCAGTAGATGTTAAATTAGCTTTTGCAGAAATACCATCTCCTTGATATTTTACCTGTGGACCAACGTTCTTTAAAGAGATTCCAAAGTGAACATTTTTTCTGTTCAATTCTTTATCTTTTCCAAAACTTGTAACATATTGAATACCTCCATCAAAACAAACACCACTTGCCTTTAAATTCGCAATATTCTCTGAAATTACCTTCACATTAAGTCCCCCAAAAATACTGTTCGAAAACTCTTTGGCATAGCTTAAATTAAGATTTAAAAACTGTGGCTTAAACGTTCCAATATTTCCTTCAGGTTGCTCTACCGTAGTAACATTAATGTCGCCAAAATCCATGGCCATTACACCAAAGGCTAATGCACTCGCATTACCTAATTTTTGGCTAAATCCAAATGAGTTAATACTTATTCCTGTTCCAACTAACCAATTGGTTCTTGCTGCTAACAATTCTGTTTTTTCAGTGTGGGCAACTCCCGCAACATTTAAAAACTGGGCTTCTAAGCCCGAAATTGAAGCTGAGTTTGCGCTTCCCCATCCTGAGCTTCTGGTGAATGGATTAATCAAAAGCTGTGTACCTCCTGCTTGTCCTGCACGGTCAGAGTTTCCAGCAATTGAGGCAGCCGCAATCAGTATACTTGCCGAAAAAACCCTAAATCTTAAACGATTGTTTGATATCATAACAATACTTGTATTTAATTTTATTAAAACTGATCTAAATCTATCGGACGCATTGTACCGAAGAACTTAACTATCTTTTCACCCACATCAGGAACATTTACATGTATCAAATACAATCCACTTGCAATTGGTACATTCTTTTGATTTTTTAAATCCCAATCTAATGATGTTTTTGGATCATCTTTTTGGAATTTTCTAATTAATGTTCCATTAACAGTGTAAATACTTATTACACAATTTTGTGGCAAATTGGTAATTTTTACAATGTTGTCAAGTGTATTTGTCTCGTAGGCTGAATAGGCAAAATAAGGATTAGGCACCACGTTAATTAAATCAAGCGCATTTTTTGAAACATCTGGATTACCCTTTAAAGTAGCCAAATCTCCAGTTCCGAATGAATAAAGTGGAAAATCATAATTTTGAGCTGCACTACCCGCTTGAGGTGCTTGTGGATCGTATTTATTTGTTAAAATTGCGTTTCCAGCATAATATCTGCTGTAAGGGCGAGCCACTCTAAGTTTAAGCGTTAAATCGGTGCCTAAAAGTTCAGTGCCTGGCAAAGAAAGAGGAATACCTGCCCACATACAATCTTTATATATTTTCTTTTTCTCATCGTTATTTCCAATCATTGAAAGTTTTGCTTTAATAAAAGCTGCTTCATCATAGTATGGCATATCTTCAGAAGTATTAGCAGAGTGTCCAAACACATAAATAACATGCTTTCCACCCATTTTAATCCCTGTGCTGTATCCATTTGAGAAGTTGTCTGCGAAGCTTGAAGTTGGATTCCATTTCATGTCTCTGCCATTGTCAGCTATTAACCATGAGTCCTCTCCAAAGGCCATGTTTAATCTTTCTCCTGTTTCAACACAAATTGCATATCCTGGGAACCAACTCATACCTGTACCTGTGCCATCTTCCTTGCCCTCTTTATCTCTTGAAGGAGATTTTCTAAGGTCAAACTTTACAGCACCTCCTTCTGACAAGCTCGGATCGTCTTGCATTTCAATTACAGCACAACGAGTCCATTTGGTTTTATCACTGGTAAATACTATGTCAACACTTCTTAAATTTTTAAGAATTTCTCTTTTTCTTCCTATTGGGTTAAAATATACATTGCTCCATGATAAACCATTCCATTCATTGGAAGTACAAATGTATGGTGCCCATGTTCCATCTAACACTCCCTCATAATATTGATTATCATCTAAACCAATATAATCGTTTCCATTAAATGCAGGAAGTGGAGGAGCAGCAGGAATTGGATTTGGGTTGGTGGTTGTACCACAACGTATCCAATTAAAGGCCGATTGACCATCTTGGTCAGGGAAGCCAAATAACCAAGCTTTAGTTGGGTCTTTATACTCAAATGTTGATGAAATAAAACCATTTTGATTATTAACCATATCTACACTTGGAGCTACTGCTGAGGTAATACGAACTGATAAGCCCCAGTCTAATATAAGTTTTTCATTTTCAATATTGATACAAGTGTCTGAAGATACTGAATCTTTAGTTACAGTATTTGTGAGCACCCAAGCTGCTGTATCAACCGCTGTTAGTATGTTTTTAACTCTACGTACCAACCAAGTAGTATCGTTTACAATTCCTTGTATAGCAAACACCTCTGAATTTAAAGGTACGTTGGCATAAGTGTATTCAATATTCTTAGGGTTGTCAAATCTGTTTCTTCTTATGGCAGTAAGCGAATCAATCACTGATCCTGTTAATGTTGCTTTTGGCACTATGGCGTGGCTTACAAACTTAAGTAAGAACTTTCCGTCAGGTACGTTAAGCGGATCAATAACCTTAACATCTACTGGTCCACCTGAGCTTTTATATTCAGGCTGATCTACCTTTGCATTTGCTAATATTTCGGCAACTGTTTCTTCAGTTAGTTCTAAATTTTGATAACCGCTTCCTTGGCCTTCAACACGTTTAATACGCGGCCCATCACCATATCCTGACTGTAAGGTAGTGCCACCATTTTCAGGTGAGGTAATGTGAGGAATACCTGCTACTGGCGAAACACTTTGACCTTTTGCATTTTTAGCACCTGAAATATATGGTTTCTTTTGGCCATCAAATGAGGAAGGATCTGTTTGGTTATAGGTTTTAAAATTATTGGCACCGTAGGCAATTGCCAAATAATAATACGTTTTATGATTTACTAGTTTTTTATCTGTACCTGTTGCAAATTTATCCTCAGTCATTTTAAAGGAATGTCTAATTCCTTTATTATAGCCATTGATAGTAGGATTTTTAAGTACTGGCTCATTAGCGCCTAAAGCAGGATTAAACGAAAAGTTAACTAATTGTCCATGCTCGTTTTTTAAGTCACATTGAGCCGCTAATCTTGCTTTTGAAGGGTCGTTTAAGTCTGTTTCACTTGCTGTTACAGTAGCATCTTTTACTTGATAAATAAGATAACCTTCAAAATTATAAGTCCTATCGTTTCCTGCAACAGCTGGAATTAATGGATCTAATTCTTGATAACGCTCACCTCTGTTATTGAAAGTAACAACTTCAGGGTTTGAAATATAAAGTAACAATTCATTTTTCAATTCTTGAATAGTTAAATCTGGAGCGCGCGGCCCTTCTAACACGGCAAAACAATTATCAAACAAAGCTTGTGCTTTTTTATCGGCCACCCTAACTAACTCTACTGAAGCTTTTGCTCCACCTGATTGCGCTTGTGCCCAAACACATCCAGTAGTTACATAATTAACTGCACCCGGTTTTAGTGTAAAAGGTCCGGCAGAGTGAATAAAGCGCCAATCTGCAGCTTCAGAACATTGCCAATCTGCATTGTTATTTGCATCATCCGATGTCCATGGGAACCCGTATTTACAAACAACTGAACCACCATAGCCACTTCCTCCGTAAGTTAAATTGGTACCATCTTTCCATTTTGATTGAAGATAGTTATAAAAGTGAGTTGCTTGCGATGGGTTACCTTGAGTTGTTGCATCATTTTTAAATATCATAAAGTACTCCATTCCTAAGGTTTCATTTCCAACAATTCCATCACCATAACCACTTCCGCTAATAGTTAAATTTGCAGGTCTATCTACTTCAACTCCGCCAACTAAATACGGGTCAGCTTTTGGACCTTTAAAAAAGTCAACAGCCGAGCATGGTGGTTTATCACCATAACTATTTCCTGAACCTGTACCATCTTGATCATCACTGTTATAACAAAATCCTAATCCGTTTTGAACATCGCATCCAATAAAGTCATCATTATAAACACCTAAATCTGGGTCATTCCAACTTCCAAAATAAGTATTTGAAATAGTTACATTGCTCCTATTGATAATTTGATATTGATAAAAAGTCATGTCATTAATTTCGTCATTAGTTGCAAAAGCGAAAGCTTGTGCTCTAATTTCTAAGCCCATTGGTTGGCCTCCCGATTCACTATGTATGTTTCCTTTATCGTTAAACACCCAAAATAAAGTTTGATCACCAAACAAAAAGTTTTGACAACCACCACCCGTTGAAGCTGTATTAAAAATATCATATTTAGGGTAATCGCCATCTTCTGGACGATATAAACCATCACCATTGATATCCCAAAATGGAGCCATTGATAAATCTTCGTTTAAACTTACGTCACCATTACCAGGGTAATTAATGATACTTTGTGGCAAAGTATAACCCGGGAAATCAGAAGGAGAAGATAAATATGCTGCATAATCAGCCACGTCTTGGCGATAAATTTGGAACATTTTATCCCACCTTGAGCAGCCTGTACCGTCAATGGAGGCATTGGTTACATCCAATGGACCTGGCCAAAAATCGTTACCTGTTTGGCGATAGGTTTGTGCGGCAGTTCTTAACTGCCCTCCTTGATCTAGTCCTCCAATCCAAAGTGCTGACGCAAAATAAGAGTGCTTACCTGAGCCTTTAGGAACTTCATAACGAGCAACCTCCAACCCTTGATCCCACCACATATCACCTCCACTCAAGATTAAGGCACGTACATTGTTAATACTTAAATCTGCTTTTGCTGTTGCTGGTGTACAAGCCGCAGATGTTGCACCACTTGCATCTGTTTTTCCTCCAGATAGACCAACATTTTCTTTTGCTGAAATTACCGATACGCCTAATGATAAGCCAAGGACCAGTAATGTTTTCGTTCTTTTCATTTTGTTGTTATTTATTTGTTTAACAATATGATGTGCCAACATATGTATTGTTATTAAAAGTCTAATGTTACACCTATTCTCATTCTTCTTGGAAGTGAATAGTTATTTGGGTTATTTACTTTAATGCTATATTGATCAATAAATGCTTGAGGGCTTGGGAAACTATTAATCACTGAATTAGAAGCAGCATCGGTTAAGAAACCATCATCGCTTGGGTTACCTGTTGCACGGTAAACATCAATAATATTTTTCGCATTCAACAAATTAAGTACTTGTAAATAAATGTTTAAATTTCCTTTCTTTCCTGATTTTTCAGCTTCCTCACCTTCTCCACTCGCCTTCTTAAAGGTAATTGGGAAAGACTTTTGCACTCTTAAATCAAAACGATATTGGAAAGGTAAACGAGAACCATTTAAACTACCAGATAAAACAGAAATTTTTGAGGCTCCAATTGAAGCTTCTTGAGAAATATTTCCTTGACGACTATATGGAGTTCCCGAGGTAGCACGGAAAGTTAAGTTAGCACCTGCATTAGCAAATATTTTTTTGCCATTCAACTTAGGGCCATTATAATCTTTTCCATCACCATAACTATAGTCAACATTCGCAACAATATTATGACGTTGGTCAAAAGATAATGGTACAGTATTTCTTAAGTTAGGTTGTGTTGAATTAGAAATAATATTTTGTGCGTCAGCATCTGATGAACCTGTACCATTGGCAAAGGATAATGTATAGTTGGCATTTAAGGTTACATTGTTTGTTCTTCTTAAATCGTATGCAACTGAAAAACCTGTTACAGTTCCAAAGTCGATATTTCCGTAAGAAGTGTAGGATACTGGATATGCATAAGAAAAACGAGTAATTTGAATCATGTTTCTTAACTCACGATAGAATGCTGACAAGGTTAAAGCAGAGTTTTGTTGCTCATTTAACACCTGGGTAAAGCCTAATTCATAGTCAATTGTCTTCTCTGGTTTTAAGTTAGGATTATTTAAAACGCCACCGGTGTTAATATCCATGAAATAATAATCAAATATATTCATTCTTAATCTGGAAGGCGGGCGTTGTGTCAATACATCATAGTGAGCAAAAAAGTTGGCCATGTCAGATATTGGGAATGAAAAAGCCACACGAGGCATGAAGTTTATTTGAGGGTCGTAATCTTTAAATGAATTTTTTGGATCGAAGGAACTTGATCTGATGCCAGTGGAAGTTTCATCAGTGGCACCATCTTTTGCATTTATCAAGTAGGGTGTTAACTGACCCGTTGATGTTTGTTGTGCCAATACTCTTGGATCTACCACCTCAACTCCTTCGCTGTTATACCAACGATTATTATTTCTATAACCTACAATTTGTGTTGGGTCTGTAATACTATTCACATACACAACGTAATCACCACCTATGTTTGATGGGTGAGTAACTTCAGTACCATTAATTTCGGTAACATCACCAGCAGTGCGCGTGCCATATAATGAGAAAGGGTCTTTCAATACTTTTTGATTAGCATCAAAACGGTCAATTCTTAAACCCACATTAAATTTCAAATCTTTAAAATCAAATCTGTCTTGAATGTAACCTGCCATATAAATTGGATTAAACGAACCAACTGGTCGAGTTAAATTACCATCAGCATCTTTTTGTGTAAAGAAATCTTCGAAGGCTACATTACTTACCTTATTACCCAAGTAATCGTATCCATAATAATTTATATAGGAGTTACCATTGTTTAATAAGTCATCGGCACTAAACATGTCTAAGCTAAAATCTTCGGGTTTCATGTTATGAATATCAATCCATTCATTATTTGCCACGTTTAATTTTTTGCGTAAGTTTTTAGAAAACTGTGACTCTTCGTTTGCATTATAACCTCTATCATAAGTTATAGTATCATAAGTACCGCCATAGATGTAAGTTGGTTTGGTTAAGTCGATATCTGTTACAGCTTTATTAGCCAATTGATACATTAAACCCCATAAACCAATTGGGCTTATGGAATATCTGCTTTCAGAGCGTTGTTCATATTCGAAACCAACTTGTAATGCATGGTTTTTAACATCTGCTGAAAAGCTTGTGTTTACACGAAATTGGGAGTTATTGTCAATAGAATATCCACCATATTGACGACCTGTATTGTACCACAAACCATTTACATTATTTGGTCTATCACCATTGATTAAACCACCATTGGCTTGAATTCTAAAAATATTATCATAAGCAAATTCAGGATCATCACCTTGCAAGGAATAAAAGCTAGAGGCAAAAGCAGCCCCTGTAGGGTTTTTAATAGTATCAGGGGTATAAGTTACTAAAGTATCTTGCCATCCGTTTTGAACAAATGCCTGACGAGCGGTTTCGAATGCATATATTTTTTGCTTGTAGGTTTTAAATTGTCCAAGATAACCATAATCAAAAAATTTGTCTTTGTGATTATCGTCTTGCTCAATATTTTTTACTTTGGTATAAGATGCTTGTAAAGTGTAATAGGCATTTTTTAAGTTAGCCGCACTTTTTTCTTCTTTTCCTTCCGGAGCAGAGTTAAACTTTTGTTGTAAACGACCATAAACCCTCCATGTTTTATCAATGGACTGTGCATTGTTAACTGGGTTAAACAGTGCATATTCGTAAATAAAGTCATGTCTGTTATTGTAATCTACTGAACCACCAAAGGTAACATTCAAGTTTTCAGTTGGTTTATAATCTAGCTTACCATTTAAACGAACAAAATTAGAGCGCACATTTTGTTTGGCTTTAACTTGTTCCATATCTGATTTAGTAATAAACTGCGCGCTTTGAACCAACGTAAAACTACCGTTTGGATTTCTACGTAAAGGGTTTTTTTCTAAATCTGCCAAAACATCGTCCTTCACTTTCCACATACCTATGGCTGATGGATCTGGGTCTCTGTCTGTCGAAATTTCACCAGAAACAATAAAACCCAAAACAGCCCTTTTGTTTCCAGTTGAATCCTTTTTTGTCCATAATGGACCACCTACTGAAAAAC
This sequence comes from Bacteroidia bacterium, assembly GCA_035439485.1. Taxonomy (GTDB): domain Bacteria; phylum Bacteroidota; class Bacteroidia; order UBA4408; family UBA4408; genus CAIKXD01. The sequence goes on along the minus strand of DAORKI010000052.1, from coordinate 9,757 downwards.
CAAGGAAATTATAGCCATATTTATCTGTTAATTCAGATGAGATCGCTTCAACTCCACCAAAGTAAGTGCTTTGAGGACCTCTGGTAGTAATATTTACTATACCAGAAGTGGCATCACCAAAAGAAGCTGGAACACCACCTGTTATAACCGATACTTGTTCAATACTTGATTGGGGTAAGCCTGCAGAACCAATAACACGCATACCATCTATAAATGTTTCAGATGATTCAGAACGACCTCCACGAATATTAACGGCATCGCCTTCATCTACTTGGGCCACACCAGCTGACTGCGCAACAACTGAGTTGATGTTTTTTGTTGCCATTTTATCGTAATCTTTTTTGGTAACAGTCTTAGAGGTACTGGCATTGGGATCAATTAAAGGTACAGTATAACCAACTTTTTCAAACACCTTTAATTCAACACCAGGCATAATAGTTGCGCTTACATAAGCAGTTTTAGCATCAATAATGTTAACATTCGTAATTTCAACACCAGCATAACCAGTGTAGCTTACTTTGATGTTATACACACCAGGCTGAATTGGTTTAAGAAGAGCCTCGCCATCAATATTAGCTGCAGCAGCAGCAACTTGTTGATTTCCGGCCATCACCACAACAGTAGCAAAAGGTACAGTTTCTTTAGTTGTTCCATCAACTACGGTAACTTTAACCGCTCCGCCCTGTGCCAATGCATAGGCTAGCGTTCCCATTACCATCACAAAGGTTAAGTAAATTTTCCTAATCATAATGTTATAATTTTGTTAGATCATCATCGCTTTTCAAAGCGGGTAAAGATATGTAATAATTATTTTTTTATCCAAATTTAACAATTGTGTTTTTAAAATAATTTTGTCTAAACCCTGTTATTCAGTATGTTTCATCCAATAAAATTGGTGAAATTGCCGATTAATATTTACCTAATTTTTGCAAAAAAAGTTAATTATCACTACTTTTTAAACAAACGAAACAAGAAAAACTCCTTTTTAGGTTCATTTACCCTTCTAGATTTTTTCTTTGATTCTTTCATACGTTTCCTGGTTTTTTTTGTTTGAATTTTTTGATGTCTTTTTCGTCCAGCCTCTTCTGATTTAATGCGTTTTTGCTCTTGTGCATCAAAAGCTTGTTGTTCTTTTTTTGTTCTAGTGTTCTCAGGCTCTTTGCTTTGTGCTTTACTTTGGATAGTAAATGCCGGATAAATGAAGAGTAACAAAAGAAAAAATAATTTTTTCATTCGTAATTGAATTTAATTTTTTCAAATTAACTAAAAATAGTTGGCACATCTTTTAATTATTTTGCTTGAAGCAGAATTTCTTCAATTTATAATTAAGAGTTGACTTTGTTAATAAATGTTGCCTAAGGGTTAAAATATTTTTTTTAGTTTAGTTTAGAATACTTCTTTTTGCTGAATTCGCTGGAGTAATATATAGACCCCAGGAACTATTATTGATAATAAAAGTGCTTAGTTTTTAGTTGAAATGGCAATGATTTGAATTTTTCTTTCAAGGGCGGCTGCGCGGCTATAAACCGCATTTGTAGCATCGTTCGGATTATCGCTCACTAAGGGAGACGCTTTGAGCTCTCCTATTTCTTCAATAGTAATTTTTACTTTCGACTCGTCATCTAAGTATGGTTTTAAGGCCCCATTTTGAAACGCTTGAAAGTAATTCACTAAGCTTGAAAGTCTTCTTTTCGCCAAGTTTACATTGTAAGAAGTTGATGCTAGTGGGCTGCAATATCCTTTTAAGGTCAAATTTACTTTTTCTCCTTGTTTTAATACATAAAGCATGAGAGCAGCAAATTGCTCTAACTCTTGATAAGATGCACGTACCGAATCTTCAAAAAAATCTTCCATTTCATTTATGGCAATTTCCTTTTGTTCGTCATTTAAACCTTTAGCATAGGCTTTTAGATAATTGTTTTTTAAAGCAATGTAACTATTTACAGTTTCGGTATATGTTTTTTGGGTTGTAGTATTCAGAGTTTTACTATCTGGTTCATCATTGTTAAAATATAAGGTAAGTGGTACTAAAGTTTGTAAACGTGATTTTACAATGTAAATAGAATCTTTGGGCTGCTCTTCGATTATTACACTGTCGGTATTTTCAGGAAAGTTCACATAATAAATATCATTACAACAAGTTTCGTATTTTTCATAATAAGAACCTTCTCGATTAGACGTAAAATAGGCTTTATTGCGCTTGTCATTGTATTTAAAATACATATCATTTTGAGGGCTGTTAATAGGATATCCAACATTTTCGGGTTCAGCGTATATCCCATTTTTTAAATGAGATTTAAAAATATCAAAACCTCCCATACCTTTGTAAAATGTGCTACTGAAAAACAAAGTTTGGCAAGGGCTGCAATAAAATGGTGTAATTTCATCTTCGGCACTGTTTATATTTTTACCTGCATTAACGGCTGCTTGCCAACTTCCATCATTGGATTGAGTACTATACCAAATATCCATTCCACCTTCGCCACCAGGACGATTACTTGAAAAGTACATTACTAGTTTTCCTTGTTCCATATGCAAGGAAGGATGGGTGTTGACATAGCCCTCTTTATTAATCTCATCTGGCAATCGAACTGCGTTTTCGAAATTATTCATTTCATAATAATATATACCACAGTTTGTTTTTTCAGAAAAATTGGCCTCACATCGGGTGCAAAATACTTTTTTGCCTTGAGGTTCAATTATGGCATTGCTAATGGTATAACCATTGCTGTTTAATACAGAATCTAAGTTCTTAAATTTAGTGTATTTAAACCCTTCAACTGCAGAATAGTAAATTTTACTTTCAATTTTATTTCCATTCGTGCGAATTCCCGTAAAGTATAAAATACTATCTTTTTCAAAAGGTGCATATTCGCCACTTTTGCTATTTACCATACTATCAATATGATTGATATGAAAGGGCAATGGATTTTTCATAAGCATTAATGCATAGCTGCAATATTGAGATTCTTTAGTTGCTTTTGCTGCTCTATCTGGATGCTTTTTTGTGTTTCTTTTGGCGTACTTTTCAAACATCTTTATGGCATCTTTATACTTTCCATTGCTTTTTTTGCAAGTAGCCAAATGTAAAAGTGCATCAGGATAAGCCTTTCCATTATCTTTTTTATACACCTTATTATACCACCTTTCGGCAACATGGTAATTTAAATCGAGCCTACAAGCTTCTGCAAAAAGATATTGTAATTCAATATTTGTGGAATCGATGCTTATTGCTTTTTTGAAATAATTTTCGGCTAAGTAATACTCCTTGTTATCAAGTGCTGTTTTTCCTTCTGCTACCAATGTTTTTAACTTTTGAGCCCAAATTAAATGGCTAAAAAATAAAAAGAATATGAGCGAAAATGTTTTCTTCATGAGTAATTTAGAGCTATCTATTTGTGCTTACAACAGGTGCAAAATTGAACCCGAAGATAAATAATTATTGTAATCTATCTGGTAATAGCACCAAAAACATTTAGTCTAACATATGTATAAATTGTTCATGCGTTTTTAAAAATGAGGCTTTGTATGCTTCAAATGTCATATTATCCCATAAAAGAATATATTTATTAATTTGATAGGTTTGAACGCAGTTGTATAACAAAAAACACCAGGCTATAAAAACAATGATGGCTTTTTTAAAATAGCTTTGCATATTATTTAAAGTTATGGCCAGTGGAAGTATTACAAATCCCATAAATTCAGTCATTGGACGACTTCCAAAGCTTGCACCATAAGCCCAATCATGCCAGCTTGATGCCACAAAAACAATAAATAATATTGGAGCCAAAAAACTAAAAAGCAAAGTCGGTTTTTTTTTCCAAGCTAAACAAGCAAGTAAAATAGATAATAGGGCTATTGGTGTATAAATGAACCAACCTTTTCGGAATGAAAAAAGAAACTCCAAAAAATGTGCATTTATAAAATTAAATCCTTCATTATGATAGGCCCAAACCCACCAATGACCAGTTTGTAGCTGATACATAAGCAGCTGAATAAATATGATTGAAATAAATAAGCCTATCCCAATAAAGATACTTTTTTTTCTTAAAATAAATAAGTCTATGCGTTTTATTTTGAGCAACAATACAATGAATGGTAAGGTAAAAACAATTAGACCATTTACAGGCCTAATCAAACAAATTATGGCTAATAGCGCAAACATGAGATAGAGTTGATGTTTTTTGTTTTGCAACATAAAATCAGCCGAAACGCTTAAGAAAGAAGTTACAGCAAAAAAAGAATAAACATGTGACATGCTAGGCTCCATTAGAGAATAATGTAATAAATTGCTGCCTGCAAATACAAGTATCAAAACAAATCCAATAACATTTTGAGACAAACTAGCATGCATTAGCAGTCGTTTTAACTGCATTAAACCCATTAATACGTAAAAGAGTGCGGCCAAACTAACAGCTGCTTGAAAAATAAAGTTATAGCCATCTACTGGCAAACCTGATATATAAGAAACAACACAGGCCATCAAAAAAAATGGAAGTAACAAAAGCGCTTCGCCAACAAAGTACTTATTTAATCTATTACCATCGGGAAGCTTTGCTACTGCAGGTTGTACATCGCCTAAGTAGTTTTTAGCTTCAATTTGATCTGTAAATTTAAAGCTGAAGTCGTGGTAAATTAATGCTGCAGGTAAATAAATATAATATCCCTTTCCATCGCTGGCAATGTTATAATGCCACTGATTATTTACCCACTTAAAACTAAAAAAAAACACACTTGATACCAATAAAATAGTTCCTAAAACCAGATTGGGAAATGTGAAAAATTTAGGATTCATGATATTAATTTTTCATAAAACATGGCAGTTCTGGCTGCTAAGCATTTTGCCTTTAAATATGGTAATAATATATAATTTGAATTCTGTTTTAATTTTTCTTTATGAAAGCGTACTTCATTATAAACTAAACGCACAGCATACTCATAAAACTTTTTACTATAGGTGCGTTTAAAATCAATATCTCTGTCGGTTCCTTTATCCCAATCGGGAAAAATGGTGAAATTTTCTTCAACTTCATCGTAGAGGGGTGTTCCTTTAATTGGATAAGCAATTGTAATGGTGTATAAATCGGGATTTGATACTTTTAAGTGATGTATTGTTTCTTCAATATCGGCAGCTGTTTCGCCTGGGTAGCCCAACATGATAAAAGTTCCTGCTTGTATTCCTTTTTTTTGTGCCAATTGTATCATTTGACGCACAATATTCACATCAACACGCCTATCCATGGCATCAATAATATTTTGCGAACCACTTTCTGCACCTATCCAAACCCTATAGCATCCACTTGATTTTAATAGATCAATTATCTCTTCGTTTAACCTATCAGCTCTTGTAATTATTTCATAAGGAAAAATTAATTTTTTTGAAGCAATCTCTAGGGCAAACTCTTTAAGCCATTTATGACTTACAGTAAATACATCATCAACAAACCAAATAGCATCGGGTGCATAGGTTTTTTTCAAATAAATCATTTCACTTACCACTAACTTGGCACTCTTTCTTCGGTATGTTTGTCCGTAAACAGCTCGGCTACACCATTTACATGTGTATGGACATCCTCGCATGGTGCTTACCGAAACGACACTTTGACCATGATGCTTTTTCCAAACATCGAAATATTGGTACATATTTATTTTTTTTCGATTTGGCATTGGCAACAAATCTATTTGTTTCAATAAAGGACGACTTTCTGTAGTCACCATTTGCCCTGTCTCGTCTAAATATGCAATACTTTTTATTTGATTTAATTGTAGTGTTTGATTTATTTCACTATAAAATTTTACCAACTCTAACATGGTTTCTTCTCCCTCTCCCAAGACTATGACATTGGCACCATAAAGTAAAAAGTTTGTCGCATGATTTCTTACTTCAGGTCCCCCTAAGATGATTTTAACATGGGCTAGCTCCTTATTATTTTTAATGAAATCTATTATTTTTAGCACATTCAATTTTGTCATTAAGTTGGTATATATACCAATAATGTCAGGCCTTTGTTGAAGAAGATACTCTTTTAATAAATTGAATGTTGAAAAAGTTGAATCAAATACCTCATTCTGTACACCATTTTCTTCGAGATATGCACTAAGATAAAGAATTCCGAGGGGTGGATAGGGTCGCATAATTGCTTTTTCTTTTGGATCTTCTTCTAAAAAATATCCATGTGTAAAAAGCACTTTTTTAGCTATCATAACAACTATTCAAGTGGTTTTTTTAACTCAAATGTAAGCACTAAATGATCGCTGAAATTGGATAACCATTTAAAGCGAGTAAAAACATTATCCCAATTATTTAGTCTTTTAAGCCAATGAGGTTTTTTATCAAAATAATTTTGCAGATACGATGGCGGAACTGCAAATGCAATTGGCTTAGCTTCGATTAGTTTAAAATGAGGGGAAAAAATTTTTTTCATGGCATTGACGCTATAAAACCAAGTTTCAAATTCTTCTTCCTCAATAGTGGTATGTACTCCCTTGTTGTCCCATCTTCTTAAAGCTTTAGCAATTTTAAGTTTAAATAAAAAATAGAGCGTTTCCCAAATGCAATATTTTCCCATAATCACCATAATAATTTTTCCACCTGGGTAAAGTAGTTTAGCGAAATCTTTAGAAAGATGCTCAAGTTCTGGTTCGTTTACACAGTTAAGACCTCCAAAATCGCTAAAAATAAAATCGAATTGTTGTGGTCTTAAATTGTTGTGAAGCTTAAAGAAATCGAGCGTTTTAAATTTTACATTATTTATTCCTGCAATAATTCTTTTGCTTTCGGCAACCGTTATCATACTACCTGCAACATCAGTGGCGGTTACACTATAACATTTTTTTGCTAACCAAAGTGCATCCTCGCCTGTTCCACAATTAATTTCTAAGACTTCGGCTTTTCTGTTTTTTAAAACTTTTTCTAAATATTTCCAAACACGTTGCCTTTGTAAACTTCCAATAGCTGTATTGGTAAAGCTTACATCATAATCAGAGGCGGCTTTGTTAAATGCTTCTTTTGTATTATTCATGATGTAAATGTTTAAGCTTTTGTTTTTCTATTAAGGTAACTGGCATATACCAAGCAAACGATACTGCACGTTTAATAGTGCCAAAATTGTATTTTTTTGATGATTTAAAAAAGTCTTTAATTGTATTTAAGGCTTGATGCTTTCGGTAGTTTTTATGCACAAAACGATGAAGTTGCTTGTAAAAAGCAGGTGAATAAGCATGGTTAAACATAAGTGCTAAATCATCAGAATCGGACCAATTGGTTTTTTTTGTCATTTGGTGCTTTACCTGCTCAAAAAATTTAGTCCCTGGTAAAGGATATGATACAGAAACTCCAATATCTTCGGGCAATAAATCGTTTATCATTTTGATGGTCAATTCTATGTCTTTCATGGTTTCGCCAAGATATCCAAATTGAATAAAAAAAGCTGGTTTGATGCCATTCTTTTTCAGTAAACGTGTAGCTTCATAAATTTGTTCCACTTTGGTTCCTTTATCCATTGCATCCAAAATTTTTTGAGATCCACTTTCAGCACCCACCCAAACATTGGCACAACCCGACCTTGCAAGGTCTGCTATTTGTTTGTCCTCTAATAGCAGGTCAACTCGAGATTGAATTTTATACTGAAATGATATATTTTCACTTTCCAACAAATCAGCAAAAGTTTTTACCCATCCTGGTTTTAAGCCAAAAATATCATCACAAAACCATATATGATCAAAAGCGTATTTGTTTTTTAGCATTTTTATTTCTGCCACCACATTTGCAGCTGAGCGACTATTGTATCTATTGCCATATATGGGTTTAGCACACCAATTGCACTTATATGGACAACCTCTTGTTGTACCCATATTGATAGAAAAGTATCCATTTTTTTTAATCCATCTTTTCTTATACTCAAAAATATCAACTAAATTCCAAGCAGGGAAAGGAATTTCATCAAGGTTTTTAATTACTTGTCTGCGCGCATTACAAACAATTTCATTATTATTGAAACAAGCAATACCTTTAATTTGCTGCCAATCTTTTGCCTGAGCATCAAGTGAAATAAGCTCTCGCAGTGTTTCTTCAGCTTCACCCAATAAAACGGCATCGGCTCCTTTTGATAAGTATTCTTGATAATGGTCGGTGCTATCGGAGCTTGAAACAGCAACCTTGCACCCATTACTTTTGGCAAGTTGTATCATTTGAAAGGCTGCCTCGCGCATGTTGGTAAGACACATTTTAGTAAGATAATTAAAGCCATCGTCATATATAACAAACCAATCGGGCTTTTCTTTTTGTAAGGGTGCTAATATTTCGCTTGCATTTTCGGCAAACATTACATCAAACAAACTCACCTTAAATCCTGCATTTTGCAAAACTGCTGCTGCATACATGGTTCCAAGCGGAGCATATGGTTGCTGCAATTCCCATTGCTTAGGATCGAAACGTAAAAAATAAGAATGTGTTATGAGCACTTTCATTTTTCTGTAAAAAAGATGTGGTGTTTTTTACTAAAGTTTTCTTTGTTCAAAGCCCACTGTGTTAATACTTTTTGTTGAAATCCACTTGGGTGATGTTTGCTTACATTTTTGCGTGAACGCATATTTAAATCGAAATCAGCTTTATTGAAATGTTTGAATTTTTTTTGCCAAATAGAAAGTGTTAATCTAAACAATTGTTTATCGGCAAAGTTTCCAATGTTGCCATTTAAAACCCATTCTGCCATTTTTTTTAATAATCCATCCTTTTTATTGGGGGCTGTATTTTTATGTTTTACATCAAAATTAGGTAAAAACTGATAAATCCATTGGTTCTCATCAATAAACTTAGCATAACCCTGATTATTGCTTACTGGTATTAGGGAGGCAATTTCTGTTGAAGTAAAAATATTGCGGTCGGGAATACTTAAATTATCACTACCAACAAAGTAATTTACACAAAAATATTTGCGTGAATTAAGTAAAAATATTTTCTTGAATCCAACTAATATACTTCTACACAGCCATAATCTTTGAGGTTTGGTGATGATAAAAAAATCGACATCTCCATTTTCATCAAAGTAATTTTTAGATAATGCACCTGAAATACACACGGTTTCAACAAATGGAAATTGGGCAATAAATTTTCCATAGCGCAGTGCTTTGGGCATCACCCGATGTGCCATGTTATTGCCTTTTATCCTTCGCTCGACAATGCTGTTGCTTTCATTAACAAAATAAAAATCATCTAACTTATTTATTAAATTTCTTTTTACTAAACAATCAAGTTGTTCTTGTAACTGGTTTTTATTGATTAAAGTATAATTTAAAAAACTATAAATTTCGTTTGTTTTTAACGGATAATTAAAAGCATCAAAATATAATAAACACTGCACCACTGCCGTATCTTCGGCATTTAGTGGTGTTTTGGTTTTAGCTGTTGAAATCGTTTGAGTTTGATGCATCATCACCCAAACATAATACATTTTAATGGTTTACGCAACTACATATTTTGATTATAAACTGAAATTATTTTTATTCTCTTATTTGCTTTCATAATTAATATCGGTAACACTTTCAATTTAGTCCAATTGCGGCATAGTTTTACTGTACTAATTTCAAGTTGTATATGCAATTGGTATAACATAAAACATTTTGTTAGCCAATTGCAACAATTTAGTGGCAGTGCCTGTTAGCATTGTTTACAATGTAGTGTAAAATTAGGAATTAAGGTAATAAACGAATCTATGAATTTACCTCAACATTTGACTTATTGCCCGCAATAAAGGCA
>DAORKI010000051.1:0-24657 GCA_035439485.1 Bacteroidia bacterium | reverse complement strand
CACAAGGCCAACATCTCTGCCGTTTAAAAATGACTTTTTGAGGGACGACTAAATACTCTTTAGAAAATAATCTTGGTTTTTATTTATTATTGTCTAAATTGAAGTCATAACTCTTTGAGTGATTATGATTGCAGAATCATTTATTGGAAATGCTGAATTTCAAGCCCAATCATTATAATAGGTTTCGCATTCTGTGACAGAACTCCCTGGCACTTATAAATCCTAATAAAAACACCTAGCATTTTTCAAATTTATTGATTGCCGCCACTCAGATGAAAGACTTTTCCATGGTTGTTTCACATTATATTTAATCTCAACTAGCAAAGCTTTAGAAATCATTGTACTTTAAAAAACAATGGTGTAATCTATATTATTCACTTAAGTTGAAGGTAATTTTTCATGATTGATTTTCAATAAAAGATACAATGTTTACTAAAATGCAAAATATATATATATTTGATTATTATAGTTTCAAAAAGAAAGATGAAGAAAATGAAAAGAATATTACTTCCTTTAAAAGGGTTTTACTCTTTGGTTTTATTATTTTTTTTAGTAGCAACCGCCTGTAAAAAGAAAACAATTCCACAAGTTAGTACAATTAATGTAACTGAAATTTCAAAAGATTCTGCCAAAGTAAATGGAGTGTTAATTTCAGACGGGAATTTAGAAATAAAAGAATTAGGTGTTTGTTGGAGTAAAAATCCAAATCCAACCATTGATTCAGATAAAGGAAGCATTTCATTTAATGGGACATCAAATTTTTACTTTAAGATTAGTAGATTAGAATACAATACCAGGTATTTTGCTAAAGTATATGCAATTAATAAAGAAGGAGTTAGTTATGGAAATGAAATATCTTTTAAAACACTTGATTTTAACCCTGACAAAATGCGCAAAATTTTAGTGGAGGTGTTCACAGGGCACACTAATCCCAACGCTGAGATAAGCAATACCAAGTTCAAAGAATTAAAAGATAATTATGGTCCTAAAGTTGTAGGAATGATACTTCATGTTTCTTCCACTTTTGCAGCACCACAACTTCCTGGTTATCCTGCAGATTACAGAACCACAGCAGGAACTGAAATAGATGATTTTTTTAATGTTTCATCAGCTGGTTTACCAAAAGGGATGATTAATAGAAAAGGATTTCCTTCAAGTAACATTTTATCATACCAAAATTGGGATGCTGAAATAAGTAACATTGTTAATGCCCCTATTGAAGCCTGGGTAGATATAAATAATACTTATGATGCTGGTTTAAAAAAAGTAACTTCAGAAGTGAAAGTTAACTTTGAAAAGAACATTAATGATGAAATTAAACTATGTGTTTTTTTAGTTGAAGACAGTGTAATTTCTCCACAAAAAGATATCAATACCTCAGGAGGAATTATTTCAAACTATGCTCACATGAATATGTTAAGAATGGCTTTAACACCAGCTTTTGGGGAGACAATTGCTTCAAATCCAACAACAACAAATCCTCAAATAACAAAATCATATTCAATAACATTGTCTCCCGAAAACAATCAAGATCATTGTAAAATTATAGCTTATGTATATAAGTCAAGTAATTATGAAATTTTGCAAGTTCAAGAAAAAAAAGTAAAATAATTAATTTGTTGTTAATTTAATTCAGTGTAATAGAATTATCAAAACGAAACACCCACCACCAAAACATCATCAATTTGTTCCATATCTAATTTCCATTCTGTAAAAGTTTTTTCAAAGTGCTTTAGTTGCTCTTTTATCTTTATATCAGCAATATTTATTAGCAAATCACGAAACCGTTTTTTGGAAAATTTTTTACCCCCTCCTTGCACATGCTCACCACCAAACTGGTCGGCAAAACCATCGCTAAAAATATAATAGTTGTTACCTTTTACAAGTGGTAATTGATGGTTGGTAAAAGGTTTTGTGAATTCAAATTTTCCAATTGGTTGCTTATTTCCTTTTATTTCAAATAGCTGATGAGGATTTGATTTTTTATCTACAATCCATAAAGGGTTATTAGCTCCAGCCCATTCAATAATTTGATTTTCAATATCAAACATGATTAAAGATGCATCCATGCCATCATTTATTTGATCATTTGTGTTTGCTGAAAAAGCCTCATTTACTAAAGTATTTACTTTGTCGAGTATCAAACTAGGCTTATCTAATTTAAGATCAGCAACAGCTTTGTTTAATGCGTTATAGCAAATTAAAGAAACAAATGCACCAGGAACACCATGACCAGTGCAATCGCAAACAGCAAAGAAAATTTTTGAACCATTTTTGTGTAACCAATAAAAATCTCCTGCAACAATATCTTTTGGACGATAAAAAATAAACATGTTTTTAAAACAATTTTCAATAGAAATGGTGCTAGGTAATATTGATTCTTGTATTCTTTTGGCATAGTCAATTGATTGAAGTATTTCAGTGTTTTTTAATTCAATAATTTGATATGCTTTAAGTAATTCAATGTTATTTTGTTTTTCAAGCGCTGCGCGTTTTGAAGCTTCTTCTGCAAGTAATTGTGTTTCTAAAACCTTTAAACGACTTGTACTTTCATCAGCTAGTACCTGAGATTTATTTTCGAAAAAGTATTCCAAATGCTCCATCCCTTTTTCGAAATTGCCTGTGGTTTTATATAATTGTGCCAACAACTCATGAGCTGCATAAGCCTTTGCTTTAAAATTATTTTTAGCAGATAACATTGCAGCTTGCAACAAAAACCCTTCAGCTTCTGAATAATTTTTTAATGCCATTTGTGCACGACCAATTTCAGTTAAAGAAGTAATTTGACCAGGAATATTATGTGATTGAAGTCGCATTTGTAGTGCCTGCTGGTGAAGTTTGAGGGCCTCACTATGATGTTCCATTTTTGATTCAATAACTCCCAAATCGGTTATAACTCTTGAATGACCAGATAGTTTGTCAAAGTAAATATAGATGTCTTTTATTTCATACAAAATAGCTGCAGCCTCTTGTAGTTTTCCCTGTTTTATTTTTATAGAGGCAAGCCCGTTATTAGCGCGAGCATAACCATACTTTGCATCTATAAGTTTGAAAAAAGCCAATGATTTATTATAATTTTCCTCAGCTTCTTTTAATTGGTTGCTGTCAAATTGATAAGTTGCCAATGTAAATAAGCTCCAACCTAAAACTTCATGATTATTGCTACCTTCAAATTCCCTTAAACTTTTAAAAATGAAGTCAAAGCCATTGTTTCTTTTGCCATCAAACCAAGCTACAATGGATTGATATAACATAAAAATACCTTTACCAGCAGCACTATTAATTTTATGTTTGCGGCTTAACGCTATTTGCAAACACTCATTAGAAAGTTCTTTTTTTCCTAAACTCAAATAGATATACCCCAGACTACAATAAAAAATTGCATCGTAACCAGATGCCTGATCGGCTTCGGCTTCAACAATAAACTGCTTAATGAGTTTAATAATTAACTCAGCATGCTGCCCATCAATATAGATATATAAGAGAGAGAAAAAGCGTTCAAATTTTGCATTATTATCTGCAATTTGAAGGATTTGTTCAATTTCTTTTTCTATGAAGGTCATTGATAATAAAGAGTTCAGAAGAAACTAAACACCAAATTGTTTTAAATGATGATCGGTATGAATATACATCATATCGCCCCACTCCTCATGTGTCATATTTCCAAAAAATGGATGTTTATTTTTTGTGATAATGCTACTTCCTTTTTCTCTAAAATAATTTAAGGTTTGAATTAATTTATCTTTTTCTACTTCAAATTGCTTTGGATCGGTAACTCTAAACTGTGTGTGCGTTGGAAGGTTTTTATCAAAGCCCCTATCTTTTAAATATTTTTTCTTTAAATATTTTCCAAACAACATGCCTAAAAGAGTAAACTTCAATACTTTTTCGCCTCTCATCACCAATAAAGGTTCATGCATATGAGAAAGCATTTGGCCAACACTCATTTTACCCCAAAGGGCCTGAGTTTGAGGACTAAGTTTATTTATTCTTTCAATTAGAAGCTGATTATCATTCGTGTCAAAAATAGAGTTCATGTGATTACATTTTAAGCATTGTTTTTCCAACCATCTTTTAAGGTTACTGTCCTATTAAAAATCATTTTTGAAGTTGTACTATCTTTATCTAAACAAAAATAACCTTTACGTAAAAACTGGTATCGATTTTCAAGTGTAGCTGTTGCTAATGCTGGTTCTGCAAAGCCTTCCACTACTTTTAAACTTTCGGGATTTAAGTATGATTTAAAATCACCTTCTTCAGAATTAGGGTTTTCGACACTAAATAAGCGATCGTAAACCCTTAACTCTACTGGAATTGCTTGTGCTGCGCTTACCCAATGTAAAACTCCTTTAGCGTGCAATCCACTGGTATCATGCCCGCTACGACTTTCCGGGTAATAATCACAATATACTATAGCTACATTACCATTAACATCTTTATCAAACCCTGTGCATTTTACAATAAACCCGTGCTTTAATCTTACCATGCCATCGGGAAATAATCTGAAATATTTTTTTGGCGGCTTTTCCATAAAATCTTCACGTTCAATCAATAGCTCCTTACTAAAAGGAATCATGCGTGTACCACTTTCTGGATCTTCAGGATTAACCTCACCAGGCATCATTTCTACCTTTCCTTCGGGATAATTGTTGATAATTAGTTTAATAGGATCTTCCACCACCATAACACGATGCGCAGTCTTATTCAAATCTTCGCGAATACAAAATTCTAATAAACCAAAATCGATAATATTTTCTCTGCGTGCAACGCCAATTTTTTCACAAAAATAACGTATGCTAGCAGGGGTAAAGCCTCTTCTTCGTAAACCACTAATAGTAGGCATACGCGGATCATCCCAACCGTTAACATGTTTTTCGTTAACTAATTGCAGTAACTTACGCTTGCTCATAACTGTATAGTTAAGGTTTAAACGAGCAAATTCAAATTGACGACTAGGATAAATATCTAACTCATTAATGAACCATTCATACAACGGCCTATGCACTTCAAACTCCAAAGTACAAACAGAGTGAGTAATTTCTTCAATTGAGTCGCATTGGCCATGCGCAAAATCATACATAGGATAAATACACCATTTATCACCAGTACGGTGATGGTGTGCGTGTTTGATGCGATACATTAATGGATCACGCAAATGCATGTTTGGTGATGCCATGTCAATTTTAGCTCGCAGCACTTTTGCACTATCTGGAAATTCACCATTACGCATGCGTTCAAACAAATTCAAATTTTCATCAACACTTCTGTCACGGAAAGGGCTTGGTTTGCCAGGTTCAGTTGGTGTTCCTTTAAGAGCAGCAATTTCACTTGCAGTTGAATCATCAACATAAGCTTTACCTTTTTTAATTAGCTTAATGGCGAAGTTATATAAGCTTTCAAAATAATCAGAAGAGTATAGTACTTGACTCCATTCAAAACCGAGCCATTTAACATCTTCCATAATACTTTCAACATACTCGGTATCTTCAGTAACAGGGTTTGTGTCATCAAACCTTAAATTGGTTTTACCGCCAAAATCTTTAGCTAAACCAAAGTTTAAACAAATTGATTTAGCATGACCTATATGGAGATATCCGTTTGGTTCAGGAGGAAATCGGGTTATAATACCATTGGGAAACTTTCCTGATTTGAGCTCATCGCTTATGATTTCTTCTAAAAAATTATGGGCTTTATCAGCACTCATTGTTTTATATATTAATGTATTTAAATTTATTTTTTAAACGATGCAAGTGCTTTTTGAATTCTTGCATTAACTTCATGTTTGCCTAGCAGCGCTATCATGCCAAACAAATCAACTCCACTACCTTGACCACTAAGCATCACCCTGAATAGCTGTAAAACATCACCAGGTTTAATGCCCGCATTGGCTGCAGTATGTTTAAACTGTGCATCAGCATTGGCTGATGTGAAATCTGTAATGACATTAAAATCTTTTGCAAGCTGCTCGTAAAACTGTTGTAATTCTGGCTTCCAGCGTTTTTCAATAACTTGTGTATCATATTGTTCAGGGGCTTCAAACAAATAAGGAGCTGTTTGATATAATTCGTTAGTAAAATGAATTCGCGGCTTTATTAAAGAAGCTGCAGTAATCAAATATTCATTTTGCAAACGTGTGTCATTTTCATTAATTTTCAAAGCAGCCATTACTTGCACTTTGAGTTTAGTTGCTAAAATATCGTTAGCAGTGTGATGTACATATTGGGAGTTAAACCACAATGTTTTTTCGGGGTTAAATTTGGCTCCCGCTTTATGCACATGTTCAAAAGAAAACTTTTCAATTAGTTCATTCATGCTAAATATTTCTTGCTCTGTACCAGGGTTCCATCCCAATAAAGCCAGCATATTTACAAAAGCATCGGGTTCATATCCACGCTCACGATATCCGCTCGAAATTTCACCACTTGCCGGATCTTTCCATTCTAGTGGAAATACTGGAAAGCCCAATCTATCACCATCTCGTTTACTTAGTTTGCCGTTGCCATCAGGCTTCAAAAGTAAAGGCAAATGGGCATATTGAGGCATTAAATCAGTCCAACCTAAGTATTGATAAATAAGCACATGTGCTGGTGCACTGGGCAACCATTCTTCACCTCGCACAGCATGCGTAATTTCCATCAAATAATCATCAACAATATGAGCCAAATGGTATGTTGGCATTCCATCCGATTTCAATAATACTTTATCATCAACAATATTAGAATTGAATTTAACATCGCCTCTAATTAAATCTTTTAAATGTATATCTTCATTAGCTTCTACTTTTAAGCGAATTACAAAATTTTTTGAAGATAACAAAGCTTCAACTTCATTGCTTGGTAAACTTAATGAATTGCGCAATTGGCCTCGGTTTTGTGTATTGTATGAAAAAGATAGTTTATTACTTTCTGCATCTTTTCTTGCTAAGTCTAATTCTTCGGCTGTATCAAACGCATAATAGGCATGTCCACTTGCGATGAGTTGTTCAGCATATTTTTTGTAAATACCCAATTCTTTTCTTTCACTTTGTCGATATGGTGCATGTTTTCCTCCTACACTCACACCTTCATCTATTTTAATGCCACACCAGTTAAGTGAATCAATAATATATTCTTCAGCACCAGGTACAAAACGAGTTTGGTCGGTATCTTCAATACGCAATAAAAAATCACCACCATGCTTTTTGGCGAATAAATAACTGTATAATGCAGTTCTAACACCGCCTATATGCAGCGGCCCTGTTGGGCTAGGCGCAAATCTTAATCTTACTCTTCTGTTCATAATTTTTTTGTAAGCGAGGGCAAAGATAAGATTTTGATTTTTTGAAAAATAAAGAATTACTCTACTTGTGATAAAAGCTTTTTTTACCTTGCGAAAAATATTTAAGGCTAATGCATGATTAACACAAAAAAAGTAGTAGTAGTTTTACCAGCCTATAATGCATCGAAAACACTAGAAAAAACCTACTTGGAAATTCCATTTGATATTGTTGATGAGGTAGTAATTACTGATGATGCGAGTATTGATAATACGGTTGAGTTGGCTAAAAAATTAGGTATTAAACATATTTTACAACACGATAAAAACAAAGGTTATGGTGGCAATCAAAAAACGTGTTATGATTATGCTTTAAAGTTAAATGCTGACATAATCATAATGCTTCACCCTGACTATCAGTACACGCCTAAACTAATAAGAGCAATTACATCTATAATCGCAGAAGAGGTATATGCCGTTGTGTTAGCATCGCGTATACTTGGTGGTGGTGCATTAAGAGGAGGCATGCCATTGTACAAGTATTTTTTTAATAGATTAATGACTTTTGTACAAAACATCTTGATGGGTCAAAAGTTATCGGAGTACCATTCGGGCTACAGGGCCTTTACAGCCAAGGCTATAAAAAGTATAGATTATCATAAAAATAGCGATGATTTTGTTTTTGACAATCAATTATTGGCACAGTTGTGCTACGCAGAATACGAGATAGCTGAGGTAACCTGTCCAACAAAGTATGAAGAAGAGTCTAGTTCAATCAACTTTATGCGAAGTGTAAAATATGGTGCAGGATGCATGCTTACGGCTCTACAGTATTTTTTAAGCAAGAAGGGGATTTTAAAAAATCATCTATTTGAAGGAATTAAAAAGTGTTAATAGGTTTCATTCAATTGACAAAAAAGTACAATGAATTTTACATAAATGACTTCAACCTAGCAAGCTAAATATGCTTTAGAAATAATGGAATAGTCATTTATATAAGTTTAAAAAGAAAAGATTAATGGTGAATTGAGGACATGAAATTAACATTTGTTGATGGTTTACCATGAATACTGCATTAATAATACACGTTAAAGCCTTAAAATTGCTTTTCAGTATTTTGAAAAAAGTAATAACTTAAAACTAAACAAATGAAAAGACTTATTTTAATACCCTTTGCTTTATTAGTTGCCCATATATTATTTGCTCAACCAGTAAAAGGAAAATATTTTTTAGGTGGAACAATTGGAATTAGCAAAATAGATGCCTCAACACCAATTAGCAATGGAGGGTTCAATAAAAGTATGAATGTTTCTATTGAACCACAAATGGGATATTTCATTAATGACAGAGTTGCAATTGGTGCTTCATTAAACTATGGATCTAGTTATCAAGAGAACATGAATAGTATTAATACAGGAAATATTATTTTACATGAGTTTAGAAAAACATTTGGAGGAGGATTGTTTGCTCGTTATTACAAACCTTTGAACGAAAAATTATTTTTTACAATGCATGCAGGAATAGGATATGCATACTCAATTGTGGAATCAGAAACTTTTTACTATGATGTTTATTATGGCATGTACAAAAATGAAATCCAAAACGAGCGTAAAAATAGTTACAATATGAGCATTAACCCAGGTTTTGAATACTTTGTAACTCCTAAATTGGGAATAAGTACCAATATTGGTTCAATAAGCTATAACTATTACCAAACTAGAAATCAAAAAGGGAGAAAACAAAACGTTAACCTTTTAGATGTTTACTTATTTCCTTTTAATTTGTCGGATTTATCAATTGGACTTAAGTACTATTTTTAATAAACCAGAAGTGACATATTAAAATTATAAGTTATTTGAACTTTCGTATACTAAATGGAAGCATATACAATGGTTACCATAAGCGCTTTAATATAACGTAGTTTATAATCAATTAAAAACATTTCGGGTAATAACTTTAGCTTGTGCCCAATGCGATTACCTGATTGAGACTGAATATTGATTCCAAAACATGGTTTCTAAGGTTGTTCTAGAGTTTTATTTTCCTCAAAAAAGACCAAATAAAATGCATGTATTGAGCCTATAAGCAAAGTATATTATAGGTATTGATTAACATCATTCAAACTTAATTATACGAAAGTGAAATGGTCTAAAGACCATTTCAAACTGAGGTAAATGCCGATGATCATTTGTTAGACCAAATTTATTTGGTCTATTACAAATATCATATCGGTATTAGATATTTAAAAGCAAGTTAAATTAATTGCATTTATTGTTTAGTTCAACCAAAAAAATATGCTATAATATATGGGCATTTGAATGCGCTTTCTCTGGTTATTGATATTCAAATCATTATCTTGATTGATTCTAGAGTCTAAACTTTGTATCTTACTTATCGATTCATTAGGTCTATTAGTTTGAGTAATGTCAATGAAATTGGCATATTTGAAATAGCAGAATTGTGGTAATTTTAAATATTTATGGGTATTATATTTTAATAAAATAAATTACATAATCTGAAAATTTAGGGTATAAAATGTAAACTAAAAACATGAAATCATTTAAACTAAAAAAGCTCATGAATATTCAGGAACTTTAGTTTGTGGAGTCTACCGACAGAATATCGCACTTTT
The DNA here is from genome assembly GCA_035439485.1 of Bacteroidia bacterium. Lineage (GTDB taxonomy): Bacteria > Bacteroidota > Bacteroidia > UBA4408 > UBA4408 > CAIKXD01. Next base: position 14,771 of record DAORKI010000051.1, on the reverse strand, counting down.
TTGTGAGGGATTTGATGGTTTTGTGGGATTTGGGAGCTTTTATAAAGCAAGAATAATAAAAGAGGCGTAGTTGGGGAAACTACGCCCAGTTGAGGTAGCGTGTTCCGCGGTGCATGGTACCCAGTTGCACCCACTTTTGCGGTTTTTCTTTAAGAATTATTGAAGTTCCAATAATTAGTCATCTGCACTAAGCAGAAAAATGCGCTACAAAAACCATCATTGAAATTCCTCTTTGCAAACAATGACTAGTTCAGGGCAGTATTTAATTAAAATGAACCAAGCAATAAATACAAAATATAATATATGTTATGATTAAAATATCGAATAACCATGACAATTCTTTTAAATGAGTATTAGGTTTAAAACAGCTTCCATTTTTATCTCTATTGTAAAATGTGTAATTAAAAAACACGATTAAAAACCAATTAGAAATGAGAAAGATTGGTTGTAATCATGATTCACTGTCTCTTTTTCAAATAATAAAATATTGAAACCCAACCACTCAAAAATACAAATCAACATTATTGCAAAACGAAACTTGGCACTATCATTCTCACCATAAACACATTCTGAGAATTTATAGATTCTAGTAAAAATGAAATTATAAAAATCCTTAATCACAATTGATTGAAATTATATGCCCATAATTAAACACAAAGATAACATAATAAAGAAACGCGTTAGTGATTGTGCTAGCTACCATGTAGAGCGAAAAGCACGCCAACACCGCGAGGTGGGGGAACGCCCAAATAAAAAAGCGAAAACAATTGTTTCCGCTCCTCACTATTTCACTATCCTCTCCACACGCACTCTTCGCTCTCACTCTATTCCTATGGAGAATACCGACAGAATTTCGAACCATTTTCTTAAGGATTTGATAGGATTATGTGATTTGGCAGAAAAGATTAAAAATGGGATTTAACAAGCAATGGGTTCAATTTAATTGCTCAAAACTTTGCATAACTATAACACTTTTAACACAACTTCATACGTATCTTCATACCATTTACGCACATTGCAATGCTCTGCTTCAAAAATTCCCCATCATTCCCTCTTTTTATTTAACCACTACTTTCCCTAAAATCCTATAGCGGTTCATTTGGTCGTATCGGTAAAATGATGCCATTGGGTAGGCTTTTCAAAGGTAGCAGAATTTAGATTTATATTGTAAAAAGTGTTGATGGAATTTTTTATAGGTATATTTATTGTAGCTAATTTTGTAACTTTGTATATAAGTTTATTGAATTCATCATCACTTAAAAATAATCCATGAAAGTTTTATTAGATATAAAAGACAGTAAAGCAACACACTTACTTGAAGTGTTGAAAGGCCTATCTTACGTAAAGACCACAACTATTTCAAACGAAAAAGCTTTGTTAATGGAAGAAATAAAAGAGGCAGTTGAAGAACTTAAATTAATTAGGGCTGGTAAAAAGAAAGCTCGCAACGCTCAAGATTTTTTAAATGAGTTATAAAGTAAAAACACTCGATATTTTTGAGAATCAGGCCAAAAGGCTCATCAAAAAATACGTATCATTAAAATCGGAACTTTTTCAGCTAGTAAGTCAACTGAAGGAAGAACCAAAGCATGGGATTGCTATTGGTAAAAATTGCTATAAAATCTGAATTAGCATTTCCTCTAAAGGCAAGGGTAAAAGTGGCGGGGCAAGAATTATTACAAATATTGTCATTAAAGATGAAACGGTTTATCTTCTTTCAATTTACGATAAATCAGATAAAGAAAATCTTACTGATAAAGAACTTGATGAATTGCTAAAAAATATACCTGATTAAACATTCCCATAATTGTATTGGAAAATTAGTTAGCCTCTAAGATCAATTTTAGCCTATCGAACTACCAAACTAAATTAAGCCTTCGCGCAAATAAGCAATGATACCAAGCCTTCCAACAAAAAAAACGGGAAGAACTTAGTTTCAATTAAGTCTTCCCGTAGAGTGGAGAATACCGGATTCGAACCGGTCGCCTTCCCGACATTTCAGTCGGGACGCTACCTATTCATATATTTTGTATAAATTGCTCTATGTATTTTCTGCTTTTCATTTTCTTGATTGCTTTTTCCCGAATCATTGCCTCACTTCTGCTATTAAAAGTTTCGGTATACACTAAAGCCCATGGCCTTCCTTTCCTTGTTGATAATGAACTTCCTGAGTTGTGCCTCGCCAATCGCTCCTCAATATTTTGCGTATGGCCAACATAATACTGATTAATAAAAGAAGAGTATAAAATGTAAACTACAAACATGAAATCATTTAAACTAAAAAAGCTCCTGAATATTCAGGAACTTTAGTTTGTGGAGAATACCGGATTCGAACCGGTCGCCTCTTGCCTGCCAGGCAAGCGCTCTAGCCAAATGAGCTAATCCCCCTTGTATTGGAATGCAAATATATATTTTTTAGGGATATCAAACACTAAAACCTGAGACAGAAAGTGATTTTATAAAATATTAAAAAAAAACTTGGTAATTTTGTACTTTAAATTACAATATGTTTTTACACAATAGAATCAATAAAAAGGAATTAAAGGAGCGTTTAAAACACGATAAAACCAAGCGCAAAACAATTTCTTTTTATAGATACGTAATTCTTGAGAATGCGCAGGAATTAAGAGATATTTTATACAAAGATTTATTGGCAATGAATGCATTGGGACGCATTTATTTAGCCTATGAAGGAATTAATGCCCAAATGAGCGTACCAGAAGCTAATTATAATAATTTTTTAGCTTATCTAAACTCATATCAACAGTTTAATAATATGCCGATAAAAGAGGGTGTTGAGGATGATGGAAAATCATTTTATAAGTTGGCTATTAAAGTTCGAAAAAAAATAGTTGCTGATGGTTTGGATGATGGCTCTTTTGATGTTACCAATGTTGGCAAACATTTAAGTGCATCTGAATTTAATGACGCTCTTGAATTACCCAATACCATTGTGGTAGACATGCGAAATCATTACGAAAGTGAAATAGGGCATTTTGAAAATGCCATTTGCCCTGATGTGGATACATTTAGAGAAGAACTGCCATTGGTTGTAGATATGCTCAAAGATAAAAAAGACCATAAAATATTGATGTATTGCACAGGAGGTGTACGTTGTGAAAAAGCAAGCGCTTACCTTAAGCACCACGGATTTAACGATGTAAATCAATTGCATGGCGGTATTATTGAATATGCAAAACAAGTTAAAGAACAAAATCTTCCAACAAAATTTAAAGGTAAAAATTTTGTATTTGATGAACGTTTAGGAGAAAGAATTGGAAATGAAGTTATAAGCAATTGTCATCAATGTGGTGCTATTTGTGATACGCATACGAATTGCGCAAATGATGATTGTCATTTGCTTTTTATTCAATGTGAAAATTGTAAAAACACAATGCAAGGATGTTGCAGTCAAGCTTGTATTGATATAATAAATTTACCAATAGATAAGCAACGCGAAATAAGAAAGGGAAGAATTAAAGAAGATTCTTTAAGTGTTTATAAAAGTCGACTTCGCCCCAATTTAGGAGATTTAAAAAAATAACTACTTATTTAAAAAACACATTAAAACCAAACATAAAGTTGTGAAATGTGTGATTGCTTGGCGCGTAGTAAAGTCTTTCATTCCGAAGTAGTATCCCGCTAAACTGCGTAAAAACTTTATAATTTTTGGTTTGATAAACACGCATACCAATTGCATCTTTAAAGAAATATTGATTAAAAAATTTATTGGTGCTTACAAAAGGAGTTGCCTTATTGACTGCATTAGCCACATTGTAAATGGTGGCAAACCTAAACAAAAAACGCTCAAGGGATGCAGCTAAAATAAATTCAATGTCTTTACCTTTTTTATTTTTAAAACTAAAGCCATAAGAAATCCCTATTCCTAATGTAGAAAAATTGATAAAATGCAATGGTTTTATTATTTGTTTTACTGTGTCAGGAACTGAACAGGTGTAACAAACGGCTTTGGTAAAAAAATACTCATAACTTAATGCAATAAAAGGTTTAAAACCTTTTAATTTAACAGGCATAAAATAAACATTATAAGCTTTATTAAAAAATGTCTTGGTTTTTTTATCATTAGTAAAGTATTGTATATGTTGACTTCTGCCAATTGCAAATTTGTCTTTAATCCATTTTTTATGCAATAAGCTATCTGTATTCGCTTTAGAGCTAAATATAGTTGAAATTACAATCAAAATAGCAAGCCACCAATGATTCATCTTCATTAATTTTTCATCAACAAAGAACTGTCACCATAACTTAAAAATCGATAATTATGTTGTAAAGCTTCTTGGTATATTTTTTCCCAATTTTTTCCCAATATAGATGCAATAATAAGTAATAAAGTACTTTTTGGTTGATGGAAGTTTGTAATTAAACCCTCGGCAACTCTTAATCGATACTCAGGAGTAATCATTATTTTTGTTTTACTCAGTAAACGATTTAATTTATTATTTTTCATCCAATTTATTAAAGAGTTGAGCGCAGTTTTCAAATCAATATTTTGCTCTAGCTTATATGCTTCCCATTGTTGAAGGTGCATACTGCTTGGTTCAATGTTTTCGTTAAGATATACTTTAACACCCATCCAATATAAACTCTCAATGGTTCTTAAAGATGTGGTCCCTACTGCAATAGTTTTACCTTCATATTGTATTAAATCTTCTAGGCTTTTAATATCAACATCAATCAGCTCTTCGTGCATTTCATGTAAGTGGTATTGATTGGTTTTTATAGGCTTAAACGTACCAGCACCCACATGCAAGGTTACAAATGTGCTGGCAATTTGTTTTAATTTAAGTGAGTTTAATACTTCATCTGTAAAATGTAAACCGGCTGTTGGAGCCGCCACAGAGCCGCTTTGCTTAGCATAAACTGTTTGATAACGAACTTCATCCTCACTGTTGGCTTTTCTATTCATATAGGGCGGAAGCGGCAATTCTCCAGCCATTTCAAGTATTTCTGCAAAGGAAATATTTGCATTGTTCCATTCAAATGAAATATGAAATGATTCATTATGTCGAGCTTTTAGCTCAGCTTCAACAATGACAATATGATGAAGAAATTGAAATGTGCTTTTTAGTTTACCTGCTTTCCATTTTTTTGCCCCACCAATCATACAAATCCAATCGCATTTTTGAACAGAAGCAAGTGCAATGGCAGGATCAATATCATTGACTGGAGTTAAGCAAAATACTTCTATTGTTTTTCCTGTTTCAGTAATAAAATGTAAACGGGCATGAAATACTTTGGTATTGTTGAAAACCAACAAACTATTTTCATCAATATGTTGGCTTAGTTGATAAAATTGTTGATGGGAAATTTGTTTGTTTTTATATACAAGCAATTTTGCATTGTGCCTTATAGCAAGCGGAAAAGAAGCAATTTTTTCTTCAGGTAAAATATAATCTAAAGTTTGTTGTTCAAACTCCATTGCCTTAAAAATTAGTAAGAATATTGGGTATTAAATATCCCACACACTGTTTCTTTTGCTTTTATTAAACTTGAAGTATTGTTTGTGTTCAAGTATAAAAGCCATAATGAAATAAATGATTACAGGAGAGCCTACGGTAAAGAAGCTTAGATAAATAAAGTACATTCTAATTTTTGTGCTTTTAATACCGAGTTTCTTTCCCCACCAAGCACAAACACCAAAGGCATGTTGTTCAAACCAAGCAGTAATTTTTTGAATCATTTTAGTTAATTGTGTAACGCAAATTTAATTATTTTTTATGATAAAATGACCAATACTGCATTGTAAACATTTTTTTTCGTTACAATGATTGTTTTTTAACTCAATTAATGCTTGTGATTGAAGTGCATTTTTAGCTTTAATTCCTGAGGTTTCCCACAATTGTGTAATGTTGTTTTTTTCGGGTTTAATTTTTTCAAGTAAGGACAAAGCAAGTTCACTTTTGCTTTCATTGGCATATTGTTTTCCAAACAAAAAAACAAATGGCACCACTGTATTAATTATAATATTATCAATCGATGATGCTCCTATATTTTTGTTAAGTTTTTTTGTGGTATGTTTAAATGTATAATGCGTGTCCCAATACTCAGAAGCACTTACTTTAAACAATTGCATAATTTGGTCAGGTTCATTAGCTTCAATAATTTTTGAAAACAAGTGAGTTGAACGATGGATTAATGCTGCAAATTGAGCTATTCTAATCGTTGGAAAATTTACAGGACGCATTTTTGAAAATTTCCATAAATGTCCATCCATTCCAGTGAGATGATATTTTTTTTTCAAAAATATGTATTCATTTTGAAGTAAAGTTGGATAGTTTTCTGAATAAACCTCATCTAATAATCCTGCTTGGCCAAATAGCAAAGCTTCAATTTGGGCCAAATTAACTTTGTGTTTAGCAATGACTGACAATGGTGTATTACGTGCTAAAAGTAGAAAAGGAACTTGATTCACTTTATATCCAAAATTGGAAGCTAATTGCAAATAAAAGCTTTGCTCCCAGTGATGATTGTTTTCGAGTAATAAACTCTCTATATGTTTAGATTTAGACTCAAGCCTTTTAACAACCATACTTTCAAGATATGTATTGATAATGGACATGGGTACTTTGTTCACACTTTTTTCGCAAGCAATGCTACTATTGTTTTCTTTAAAGGCGCTATAGTTTTGAATAACTTCTTTTTTAATATGCGGTTCTAAAATTAATGTTTTAATAGCTCTTCCCGATTGATCAAACAGTTGTTTATCTTCTTTAAAAACTACATGCAAAATTATATTTTCATATGCTGCATTATACTGATGTTTATGCAATAACCAATCAGAAGATTTTAAATGTAGTTCAACATTTCCTGCCCAAATTGTGTTCCCAATTTTGATTTTGGCATTAAAAAAATCGGGACCCGAGTTAAAGTTGTGGGTTCCAAAATTCAAAATGTTAATTGGTTCGTTGTCGGTTGTTTGCAAATTACTGGTATCAAACAACTTCATTTTCCAGATATATTGAAACAAATCTTCTGTCATGAATTAATTATTTTGATCACACAATATAAAAAAAATTCTTAACAAATTAATGTTTCCAGAGCCAATTACTCTATGTTTAAGCCTGTTAATTAATGTGTAAAACTTAATTAATGCTCAAAATTGAAATAAATAAAACTTATTAGATTTGTATCACTAAAAGTACATAGTAATTATTAAAACGAATAGTGACAATTTTATAATTACAGTGCATTAAGAAATGTTAATTTATAATTGCTAAAAAATATGAAACATGTTTTAATTGCTTTGTTTTTGGTATTGAACTTAAATTTAGGTTATGCCCAAGACGAAATACCATCAATAAATAAAATGTGGAGTAGAGGTGAAGGAATTAAAAATTTTGTATTTGACATTGAACCTGATAGTGTAACATTTAATTTTTCTGAGAAAGATAAATGGTCGGCAAGTGATATTAAATCATACGGAATGGTTTCATATAATCAAAAAAATAGCGATGGTGGCAGATTAATTGTAAGAAGAGATAGTTTAGGCATTGAACACTTTAGAACTATTGATGTAATGAATTTAACCTTTGACTCATTAAAATTATTTTTGCACCCTCAACATTTTGCCTCTGCTGAACAAGCTGCTGAAGCACCTGCCAAGCAGTTAAAAGATATGAAAACATTTTTTACTACAGAGTATTTATATTTAAAGAAAGTGGAAGAAAAGGCGCCTAGTTTAAAGAAAAAAGATTATATTAGTTTTTTAAAAGAAGCGCAAATTGAAGCAAAGAAAAGAGCTGCCTCTAAAATGTTGAATTTGGACCCTAAAAAACCTATTGACAAAAGAGTTGAAGAGTTTTTGTTTGAATATGCAAAGGATAAAAAGTACAGAGGAAAAATATTCCCTGCTACACTCGATAGAGCAATAAAAGCAAATGCTAAAGACGATAATATTAAAAAAATAATAGCTGGAATTAAAACTAATTTTGTTGTTAAAAAAGGCACAGAACCTGAAGCTCCAAAAGAAGAAAAAGGAAAGACTGGAACAAAGAAAACTGAAGCTAAAACTGAAAAAGACGGCTCAGTCAAAACAAAGCCAACCAATGATTTAATTATTAAAACAGAGGAAAAGAAAGCAAAATAATAAAATAAAATCATTTTGCTTTTATACTTATCGAACAAAATTTGCTGTTAAACATTAATTATTTTATATTTGCTCGTTAATTTTGAGTTAAATGAACGACACCACTTTATCGGCAATTGATGCCCTCATTGAATCGTTTGAGAAAAACACCTACACTGCAAAACATGTTGACAGCTTATTGAAATATCTTATATCACTAAATATAAACGAAGACATGCCAACTGTAAGTGCCATAACTAAAGTGCTCAGCTTTTGCACCAAAGATTTTGTAAAAGAACCAATTTTAGAAGCACTTCAAAATGATGAAATCTCTAACGAAATAAAAGCAAGTTTATTAAGCTCTTGTTGGGAATCAGGACTTGATTATTCTTCTAATCTTAATGTTTTTGTTGATGCTTTACTAAAAGGAAATGAAGCCATGGCAATTGAAGCCTACACTTTAATTCTAGAAACTACAAGTAGTAATTCTGATTTAAAAAAACTAATCGAAGACATTAATATTACCGATCAAAAAAATTATACACCAGCCCATCGTATTTTAATTAACGATAGTTTGCAACATTTAATTAGTTTATATAATAACCCTAAAGCATAACATTCCAACATGAAAAAAGTCACCAATTTTTTACCCATATTAATTCTCTCGATACCACTTTTATTAAGTCAGTGTAAAAAAATTACAGAAGATCCTGATTGTATTTTTCCCGCTTCTATTGTGGTTAATAATATTACCAATACATCGGCCGATGCTAGTTGGGCTGCTGCCGAAGATGCACAACAATATTTGTTCGAATACAGAAAAGTTGGAACTGGCACCTACACTGTTGTAAGAGTAACCTCTGGCACAAATACAAAAATCAACAGTTTGTCTTCATCCACTACTTACGAGTACAGGGTTCAAACCAATTGCCCTGGTTCAAACTCAAGCTATTCCGATATTAAAACATTTACAACCATTTCAAACAATGAATTTAACATAGTTAAAAAATGGAGAATGAAATTTTATAAAGAAAACAATGTAGAGGTGGCACTTGGAGCTGGTGATTATATGGATTTTAAATCGGGAGGCAGCTTAACCCAATCCCTCACTGTTGGAGGCTCTCCAATGGTTACCAATGGAACCTGGGAATTGTTTTCGAGTAACGATTCAGTAAAAGTTAATTTGAGTACGCTAAAAAGTTGGAAAATAAAGTCTTTAGATGCCTCCAATTTTTTATTGATTAAAAATGCTGCTGCACCTTTAACTACGGTTGATTCATTGCGCTTCGAAGCATTTTAATTGATTAAAACAGAGGTCATACTAATTGAGCCCATTAATGCTTTATCATTAAACAAACTTAAGTGATCTTTATCGGTTTTTAAGGCTAATGCGTAAAGTAAAGGTAAAAAATGATCAGGACTTGGTATAGCTAATTGAATTGACTTTCCTAAGCTTTTGTATTGTGTTAATTCCTGAAAATTACCTCCATTAATCAATGAATTGATTTTTTCTTTGGCTTCCAATGCCCAATCAAAGCCATATTCAGGCTCATTCATTTTTTGCCAATTAATTAACCCCAAATTATGAACAATATTACCACTGCCAATTATCATAACTCCTTTATGTCTCAATGCTTGCAATTCTTTACCTAAATTGTAATGATAAACAGCATCTTTTCTATAATCTAAACTCATTTGAACAACAGGTATATTGGCTTTTGGGAACATTGGTTTTAAGATGCTCCAACACCCATGATCTAGACCCCATTTTTCATCAAAATTTACAGTGGTTTGTTTAACTATTTCTTTGGTGTTTTTAGCCAAATCTAAACTTCCCAAAGCAGGATACTGCACATCAAACAAGGCTTGAGGAAATCCTCCAAAATCATGTATTGTAGGTGGTTTTGGCATGGCAGTTACAAAAGTTCCTTCTGTTTCCCAATGGGCAGAAATACATAGAATGGCTTGCGGTAATGGTAAGCTTTGCCCCAATTGCTGCCATTTTCTAGTAAACTCATTGCTTTCAATGGCATTCATTGGACTCCCATGCCCAACAAACAATACAGGCATTTTAGGACTTGGTTTTAGGCTACTGCTAAACGTATTAAAGGCTTGTGTATTCATAGTATATGCAGCTAATGAGAAAGTTCCTAGTTGTTGTAAAAACTTTTTTCTGTTCATATTTTCAGAAATTTATTAAAACAAATGTCATCAATTTAATGGCTTCTAACAATATCTTATGTTAAGAAAATAACACTTCAATTTAGAAAAAAATAATTGAGGATAAAATCTAAATTTGCATCAAATTATACATATGAAAAATATTTTTCTTTTGTTGGCCATTACCTTAGTACATCATGTTTCAGCTCAAATAGTATCAGGACCTATGTTAGGATATGTTGAACACCGAGAAGCAGCAATTTGGCTTGAAGTTGATGCTAAAGTAGAAAAAGTAGCAGTTGAATTTTGGGTAAAAAACAATGCATCAAATAAAATAATGATTCAATATCAAGGCCAGTTAAAAAAGAAGTATAATCCAATTACTATAGTTTTGCCAGAGTTGCTAATGAATACAAGCTATCAATATAAAATTTTTATTGATGGCAAGGCTGCTTCACCACAAACAACATATGATTTTAAAACAAAAGATTTGTGGGAATGGAGAAAGCCAGCACCAGATTTTAAGTTTTTATATGGCTCTTGTGTTTACATTAATGATTCAATTTATGATCGTCCTGGTAAACCCTATGGACAAAATCCAATTATTCTTGAAAAAATGGCAAGCACTGAAGCCGATTTTAATATATGGGGTGGCGATAATTTATATTTACGTGAAGCTGACTATAGTAGCCCCTCAGGCATTGAGTATCGTTATAGCCACGATAGAGCAACAAAAGAACTACAAAATGTATTGGCCATAAGACCCAATTATGCCATTTGGGATGATCATGATTATGGTCCAAATGATTCAAATCTCTCCTACGATTTAAAACAAACAACTTACAATTGCTTTAAAAATTACTTTCCTCAACGCAACTATGGTAATCATGGTTTAGATGGTATTTATCAAAGTTTTTTATTTAGCGATGCACAGTTTTTTATGATGGACGATCGTTTTTACAGAAGTGCAAACGAGCTACCAGACTTGATAGATGGAAAGCCCAATGCAGAAAAAACTTATTATGGACAGCAGCAAATGACTTGGTTAAAAAATGCTTTAATTAGCAGTAAATCTGTTTTTAAATTTATTGTAAATGGAAGCCAAGTATTAAATCCTATGGCAGACAAAGAGTGCTTGAGGAGCTATGACCTAGAATTTAATGAGATTTTAAATTTTATTAAAATAAACAAAATTAATGGTGTTGTTTTTATTACTGGTGATCGTCATTTTACGGAAATGCACAAGGTGAGTTTTCCAAATTTTTATGATTTGTATGACTTCACCTCTTCTCCTATTACCTCTGGAGTTTATGCGGTTGACAAATCTAAGGAAGCCAATAATCCAACAAGGGTTGATGGAAGTTTATTTATAGGAAATAGTTTTTCAAGAATTGGTATTTCGGGAGATAAGAATGAAAGAAAAGTGAAGTTCGAAATATTTAACCAACAAGGGGTAAAACAATGGGAGTATGATATTCACCAAAACCAATTAAAAGTAAATAAGTAATTAATACCAACAAATAACACTATTTTAGCACAAAAATCTTTAATATGAATTCTAAAATTTTATCATCAATAAGTACGCTACTTTTATTATTTCAATTGATTTCTTTCGCTCAACCAAAATTAATTGAAAAGGTAGAAAAAAATGATAACCCATTTTTTATACCCTACGAAAAGTATACCCTCAGTAATGGATTAATCATTATTGTACATGAGGACCATAGCGACCCTATTGTTCATGTTGATGTAACTTACCATGTGGGGAGTGCACGCGAAGAAATTGGTCGCAGTGGATTTGCCCATTTTTATGAGCATATGATGTTTCAAGGAAGCGATCATGTTGGCGATGAACAACATTTTAAAATTGTTTCGGCAGCTGGTGGCACATTAAATGGGACAACCAATACTGATAGAACCAATTATTTTGAAACATTACCCTCAAACCAATTAGAAGTTGCACTTTGGTTAGAGTCGGATAGAATGGGGTTTTTGTTAGATGCTGTTACGCAAAAAAAATTCGAAATTCAACGTAGTACAGTAAAAAACGAAAGAGGGCAGAATTATGATAACAGACCATATGGCTTAGTAAATGAAAAAATTGGAAGAGCTTTGTATCCTTATGGACATCCCTACAATTGGCCAACAATAGGATATTTAAGAGATTTAGATAAAGCAACTTTAGAAGATTTAAAACAATTTTTCTTGCGTTGGTATGGGCCCAATAATGCCACATTAACTGTAGCTGGCGATGTTAACACTAGTGAAGTATTAAAGTTAGCTGATAAGTATTTTGGTTCTATTCCTACATGTCCTGAAATTCCCAAAGTGGATAAAACCCCAGTTACTCTTGACAAAACCAGATACATAAGTTATGAAGACAACGTGCGTCAACCCATGATTTCAATCAATTTTCCTACAGTGCCACAAAATGATAAAGATGAAATAGCACTTGATGCACTTGCCGAAATTTTGAGTGGGAACAAAAATAGTCCTATTTATAAAAAATTTATTTATGATCAAAAGGCCTTAAATGCCTATTGCATGCATCCAACTCAAGAATTAGCTGGCCGTTTTAATTTTACAGGACTAGCACTGCCAGGTATAACTTTAGCTGAAATGGAAATGTTATTTAAAGATGTACTCAATGAGTTTAAAACAAATGGAATTACCGATGAAGATATAAAAAGCTTTAAATTTAAAACTGAATCAAGTTTGTTGAATTCAATTTCAAGTGTAAACGGAAAAGCGGCCTCATTGGCTAATGGGCAAGTATATATGAATAATCCAAATAACTTGGCCAATTATTTTACACAATTAAATAACCTAAAGGCAAGTGATGTAATGCGTGTTTTTGAAAAATATATTTATCAGCAACCTGCAGTTATTTTAAGTGTTTTTCCTAAAGGAAATCCAAGCTTGGTGGCAAATGCAAACAATTTTGAAATGGACACCACTAAACTGTATGAAAAAGCACTTAAACTTGAAAAAAACAACTTAAAATATGTAAAAGCAAAAGACAGTTTTGATCGTTCAAAACAACCTATTCCAGGAACAGCCTCCAATATTAAGGTGCCCGAATACTGGTCAAAAACATTTGGAAACGAGTTAAAACTAATTGGCAATTATTCAGAGGAGTTGCCCTTAGTTAATATTCAAGTGGCAGTTGGTGCAGGCCATGTTTTTGATCCAATTGAAAAGGCTGGACTAGCCTCAATTACAGCTGAAATGTTTAAAGAATCAAGCATACATCATGCAGGTGAAGTGCTAAGTCAGGCTTTAAGCAATATGGGAAGTAGAATTGATGTGAATGCTAATGCTACCGAAATAGTTTTTTCAATTAATTCAATGGTAAAAAATCTTGATTCAACATTGGCCATTTTTAAAGAAATATTTTTTTCCCCTATTATGGATCAAGATGAATTTGGAAAAATAAAAAACCAAACTCAACAAACAATTTCTAATCAAAAAATGCAAGCTTCTGCTATCGCTTCAAACGCGTACAATCAATTGCTATATGGCAATAAACATATTTTTTCGACACCAATTATTGGTACAAGCGAAAGTGTTGATAGAATAAGCATTGAAGATGTAAGAAAGTTCTTCGAAAATTATTTTTCTCCAAACAACAGCACTGTAGTTATTGTTGGTCAAATAAAACAAGAGGATGCTCTTAAAAAATTAAACTTTTTAAACGATTGGAAAAACAAAAATTTAAGCTTCCCTGTCGAATCAGAAATTCCTAAAATTGAAAAAACTAAGGTTTATTTTTACAATAAAGATAATGCCCCACAAAGTGAGCTAAGAATAGGCTATGTGGCACTTCCATACGATGCCTATGGTGAATTTTATAACTGTCAATTAATGAATTTTATTTTAGGAGGCACATTTAATAGTCGAATAAATTTAAATTTAAGAGAAGATAAAGGCTACACTTATGGCGCTCGCTCTTCGTTTAATGGTTCAAAATATAAAGGACCTTTTACCGTATCAGCAGGTGTAAAAGCAAATACCACCGACAGTAGTTTAGTCGAAATTTTTAAAGAAATTAAAAACTACAAAAAAAATGGAATTAGTAATGAAGAATTATCATACACCAAAAATTCTATCAGCTTATCTGAAGCCCTTAAGTATGAAACTAACGGCCAAAAGGCAGGATTTTTAAAAAGAATTATCGAGTTCAACCTTGAAAAAAATTATCTAGATAAACAAAAAACAATATTAAAAGATGCCACAAAAGTATCAATCAATACCACTGCCAATAAATACTTAAACGAGGATAAAATGATTATTGTTGTAGTTGGAAACCGCGAATTAGTGCTCGAACCACTAAAAAAATTGGGTTATGATATTGATGAATTTAATAGTCAAGGCACCTATGTTACTACACATATATTAAAAAAATAATTAAAGTAATTAGGGCAAATCTTTCACCCTTACATTTTAAAAAATGAAAGGGTGAAAGTCGGGCTGCACGCGGTACATGGTACCTTGCTTACATCCCTTTTGCACAAGTTACAGCGAG
>DAORKI010000050.1:0-24817 GCA_035439485.1 Bacteroidia bacterium | reverse complement strand
CACAAGGCCAACATCTCTCCCGTTTAAAAATGACTTTTTGAGGGACGACTAACTAGAAAGAATGGGCATAAAAAAATCCTGACGCAAAAATGAGTCAGGATTTTACTTTTATTCGAGGCAATAATTACTTTTTATTTTTTTCGTTTTCGTGAAGTTCGTTTCTTAGATCACTCAAGGCGCTAATATCACCAAAAGTTGTCTTTTCAACACTTTCTTTCACTTTTTTCACTGCCTTTTTTTCAGCTTTTTCAACAGTTTTCTTTTCTTCTACTTCGGCAGCCTTTTCAGCAGCTAATGCATCGTCATGAATTTTAGCATGAGAAGCAATAATTTTTTTGCTCTCTTTGTTAAACTCTAAAACTTTAAATTCAGCTTGTTCTTCAGCTTTCAAGGAAGTTCCATCTGCTTTTACTAAGTGGCGAGTTGGAGCGAATCCTTCAACACCATAAGGCAATGCGATTACAGCACCTTTATCAGTTACTTGAGTTACGGTACCAGTGTGAACTGAATCAACAGTAAACACAGTTTCAAATACTTCCCAAGGGTTTTCCTCTAATTGTTTGTGACCTAAACTTAGTCTGCGATTTTCGCTGTCCATCTCGAGTACTTTAACCTCAATCTTGTCGCCAATTTTGCAGAATTCAGATGGATGCTTAATTTTCTTAGACCATGATAAGTCAGAAATATGAATTAAACCATCTACACCTTCTTCAAGTTCAACAAAGATACCGAAGTTAGTGAAGTTTCTCACAGTGGCAGTGTGTTGAGTACCGATAGCATATTTTTCGATAACAGTTGTCCAAGGATCAGCAGTTAATTGTTTCACGCCAAGAGACATTTTACGCTCTTCACGGTCAAGAGTTAAAATAACTGCTTCAACAGTATCACCTACTTTCATAAAGTCTTGAGCAGTTCTCAAATGTTGACTCCAGCTCATTTCAGAAACGTGAATTAAACCTTCAACACCTGGTAAAATTTCGATGAAAGCACCATAGTCAGCCAAAACAACAACTTTTCCAGAAACTTTATCACCTACAGTTAAGTTTGCATCAAGTGAATCCCAAGGATGAGGAGTTAATTGTTTTAATCCTAAAGCAATACGTTTTTTGTTATCATCAAAATCAAGAATTACAACATTAATTTTAGAGTCTAACTGAACAATTTCTTCTGGATGATTGATACGTCCCCAAGATAAGTCGGTAATGTGGATTAATCCATCAACGCCACCTAAATCGATGAATACACCATAAGAAGTGATATTTTTAACAACACCTTCTAAAATTTGACCTTTCTCTAATTTAGAGATAATATCTTTCTTTTGTTGTTCTAATTCTTCTTCGATAAGTGCTTTGTGAGAAACAACAACATTTTTAAATTCTTTGTTGATTTTCACCACTTTAAATTCCATTATTTTGCCAACGTAAACATCATAGTCACGAATTGGTTTAACATCAATTTGTGAACCAGGCAAGAAAGCTTCAATACCAAATACATCGGCAATTAAACCACCTTTAGTGCGGCATTTTACAAAGCCTTTAATAATTTCTTCTTTTTCAAGGGCTTCATTTACTCTATCCCATGAACGCAGTGCACGTGCTTTTTTATGAGAAAGAATCAATTGACCTGTTTTGTCTTCTTGGCTTTCAACATAAACTTCAATTTTATCGCCTACTTTTATTTCAGGGTTGTAACGTACTTCGCTTAAAGGCACGATACCATCTGATTTGTAACCGATGTTAACTAGTAAATCTTTTGATGTAATAGCTACAATTGTTCCATCGATAACATCGTGTTCAGTAACAGATTGCAATGTATTTTCATACATAGTTGCCATTTTTGCACGATCATCGGCAGAATAATTTTGTGATTTTTTTCCTATTGCATCCCAGTTAAAGTCGGCAAGTGGAGCGAATTTGTCATGTCCAGACATGATTTTGATTTTGGTTTGTATCCTACAATTATTGATTGTAGAAGGGGTTTAACAATAAATATTTATTTTTCCTTTTTAAAAAGGGATGCAAAGGTAACAAATTTTATTTAATTCAGAAAATAATTTAGCTTTTTAATTGACTGATTTTAAATGCAATACATAAGGAACGCGTTATTGATGTGCTATAAAAAACAATTTGGATACTATCAAAGTTTCTCTGTTTAATAATAATCGCCAAAACCAGTTTCAACTGCCTTTAATTCTATTTTTTCAATTAATTTTTCTTCTAAGTAAAATTTTTCATAACTTAGTGCTTTATTTATTCCAATGTTTATCAAAAGATTGTTTTTCTTTACTCTAGCATTTGTGGCTATTACTCTGGTATTTAATGCCTGTAAAAAAGAAAAACCTGAACCAGAACCAAAAACTGAGCCTACTCCAACTCCAGTACCTATCCCAACTCCTACACCCACTCCAACGCCAACTGGTGTATCCGTTGACCTAAACAAAGTACCTTACAACAAATTATCAGAATATAGATTTTTCAAGGGAATCATGAAGGATCATGCCCCAAATGATTCTGTTATTCCTTATAAACCAGCCTCTTCACTTTTTACTGATTATGCACACAAAAAAAGATTCATTTGGTTGCCCCCAGGAACAAAGGCTTCTTATGTTGCGGATAATAAAATTTTTGATTTACCAGTTGGTTCAGCACTGATAAAAACATTTTATTATGATAATGTTTCCCCTTCGGGTAATACAAAAATTGTTGAAACTCGGGTCATGATTAAAAAATCGAGTGGATGGGTATTTGCTGAATATGTTTGGAATGAGGAACAAACCGAAGCATTCTTAAATATGAATGGAAGTTACCTTCCGTTAGCATGGACCGAAGATGGGGTCAGTAGGAGTACTAATTACAGAATTCCTTCACAAACAGAGTGTTTAACTTGTCATAAATCTAACAATAATGCTATTCCAATAGGTATACAGCCACAAAACCTCAATAACGATTATGATTACGGAGCTGGCAACACCAATCAATTACAATATTGGATAAGTAAAGGAATTTTAGAAAATAACCTTCCTTCTCAAATTGTTTCTACAATTGATTATAAGGATACTAATCAGCCTCTAAAGTTGCGTCTTCGCTCCTACCTTGATATCAATTGTGCCCACTGCCATCGAGAAAATAGCCATTGTGATTATCGACCATTAAGGTTAGCTTTTTCTGAAACCGTAATCCCAAGTAATATGGGCTTATGTGTAACTCCTGATGAATTTGTTGATCCTTTACTCATCCAAATAATTGTACCTGGAAATGTTACCAAATCCATGATGCATTTTAGGTTAAGTTCCACCGATGAAAATACAAGAATGCCATTATTAGGAAGAACATTAGTTGATGACACAGCAGTAGAATTACTTCGAGATTATATACTTTCAATAGACGATTGCAATGATTAATCATACAAACTTTAACAAAAAACAAAATCCATGAAAAAAGTTTTACTTTCAATTTTAACAATGACAATTTTGCAACATGTGTCATTTGCACAGCAAAGTTGCTTAACAGCTCAAGTGATAACAGCTGGCGTATATGGTATGACAACTATTAGTGGAACGGATGTACCTCCAACTATTTGCCCCACTGGCGCCAATACTGCAACTGCGGCCAGATGGTATAAGTACACACCATCTCAAGCCTTTAATATTACTGTAACTTCTGATTTTCCAAGCAATGGATTGGTTGATAATAGAGTAAATATTTATTCGGGTTCATGTGGCGCATTAGTGTGTGTTACTGGTGACGATGATAGTGGCAATAATGCACTTTGTGTAGCTAATTTCACTTGTGTTGCAAATACAGACTATTTTATTGTATTTGATAACGTATGGAGCTCAAATGGTTTTATGTTTGAATTAATCGAAGATACTATTGTTGCTCCAAATCCCGATATAGTTACCTTTAGTTCGGTTCCTTTAACAAACATTATTGGAACGGCAATGGCTGCTGTAGATATGAATGGTGATTATTTAGATGATTTAGTGGCAGTAAATACCACTAATATTCAAATAAGAGAGCAAGACATTAACGGCACCTTAACAACAGTTAATTATAGTACACCAACAGCAGCAAACTCTCCATCATGGAGTCTTGCAGTTGGTGACCTCAACAATGATGGTTACAACGATTTACTTTATGGTGGTGGAAGCGGTGTAACCTTTATGAAATCAAATGGATTGGGCACGGGCTATACTGAATCTTCTGGAAGCGAATATGTTTTTTCACAAAGAAGCAATTTTGTGGACATGAACAACGATGGCAATTTAGATGCTTTCGTTTGTCATGATGTTGCTCCAAATGTTTATTACATCAATGATGGAAGTGGTAATCTTACATTTAATCAAGGAGGGGTTGGCGACCATCCCAATGGTGGAAATTATGGTTCGATTTGGGTAGATTACAACAATGATCATCTTCCTGATTTGTTTATTGCAAAATGCAGGGGTGGTGCTGGTACTGCTAAAATAAATGAATTACATAAAAACAACGGTGATGGTACATTCACTAATGTTTCAAATGGAACAAATATGGCCGACCCAATTCAAACTTGGTCTTCGGCATGGAACGATTATGACAATGATGGATGGATGGATGTAGTTGTTGGGGCTAGTTCAAATGCAGACGGAATGCATAAGTTTATGCATAATAACGGAGATGGAACCTTTACAGATATTACTGCAGGAAGTGGAATTGATACCTATCCAGGAATGAGTATTGAATATGTATCATATGATTTTAATAATGATGGTTTTGCGGATGTTCTTACGAACAATAATATATTATTCAATAATGGAAATAATACATTTACAACATACCCTTATTCTTTGAGTGTTGGAGCGGTAGGTGATTTGAATAATGATGGATTTTTGGATGTTATTAATGGAAGTACTATACGCTATAATAGTGGCAATAGCAATAATTGGCTAACTGTATCGGTACAGGGAACCACGAGCAACCGAAATGGGATTGGTGCACGTGTTGAAATTTATGGTAGCTGGGGCAAACAAATTAGAGATGTGCGATCTGGAATAGGATTTCGTTATATGGGAAGCTTAAATGTTCATTTTGGAATAGGTTCAGCTACTCAAATTGATTCAGTCATTGTTCGTTGGCCTTCAGGAAATGTAGATTTGGTTTGTAATCCTGAAAAAAACAATGTATTGCATATTGTTGAAAATTCAGGCATTACACCAACAGCTAGTTTCACAGCTAATGTAACTTCTATTAATGAATTTGAAAGTGTTGACTTTACAGATGCTTCAACACCATGCCCTAGTTCATGGAGTTGGACTGTTACTCCAGCAACAGGATGGTCATTCAGCAACGGAACCACTGCTAATTCCCAAAATCCATCAATTACCTTTACCGTTGCTGGTAGCTATTTAGTATCCTTAACATCAAATAATGGAAATGGGGCAAGTACCAATGTTTCGAACGAAACCATACTGGTAAATTCAACTGCAGGTATAAATGACAACTCACTATCAAACATTATTTTGTTTCCTAATCCGGCTAATAACTTCTTACACTTGAAATTGAATCAAAATCAAGTAAAATCTATCGCTATAAATTCTATTTTAGGGGCGCAAGTAGAGTCAAACTATAATAAAACAAATAATACTATAGATATTTCGAATCTTGCTGCTGGAACCTATTTTATTTCAATCACCACAGTAAACAATGTAATAGTGACCAAACGTTTTGTCAAAAAATAAGTAGTATACATTATTCTTATCACAAAAATTAGTATCATCAGTTCTGCCAACAGGCCGAACTGATGATTTTTTTTATAGGGTATTTAAGTTGAAATTGAATGGACTAAAAACTTTATTCAAATAAAATGATTACATAAGATTCAAATTAAGCAAGATATAGCTATTGAAAGATAGAAAAAGCGGTCCATTTAGTAATGTTTTCAACTTCAATACCAAACAAAAATATGACCCAAGTAAACAAAGATAAGGCTGGTTTGTTATTTGCAAACTATTCACATACAAATTATGTCTCAAACTAAGATTTTAAGTTTTTTCAAACCAACACCTTTTTTATTGCTAATTTTATTTGCTAACCTGGTAAGTGCGCAAAAAGTAGGAAGTATAATTGGAACAGTAAAAGATAAAGAAACGCAAGAAACTTTAGTTGGAGTAACTGCTATTTTACAGGGGACACAACTTTCGGCTGCTAGTGATATTGATGGGAAATTTAAAATAACTAACATTCCGCCAGGCAGCTATAATTTACAGTTCACTTATATTGGCTATAACCCCAAAACAATTTTTAATTTAGTAGTAAATACGGGTAACGATAATATTGTGAACATAGAATTAGAAGCTACTACTGAAAACTTGAAAGAAGTAACAGTTACAGCAAATACCTTTGGGAAACGTATTGAAACACCCCTTTCGGTGCAGAGTTTATCTGCTGAAGAAATAAAAAGCAATCCTGGAGGTAATTTTGATATTTCAAAAGTGGTTCAAGCACTACCAGGTGTAAGTGGAACAACAGGAAGTGCAAGTTTTAGAAATGATATTATTATTAGAGGTGGTGCACCAAATGAAAATGTTTATTATTTAGATGGTATTGAGGTTCCACAAATAAATCATTTTGCTACACAAGGAAGTGCTGGAGGACCCGCAGGCATCTTAAATGTTTCATTTATTGAGGATGTAACCTTAAGCAGTAGCAGTTTTGGTGCTAAATATGATAATGCCTTATCATCGGTTTTACAATTCAAACAAAGAAATGGTAATCCTGATAAATTTCAAGGTAATTTCAGATTAAGTAGTACGGAAGTTGCAGGAACCTTTGAAGGTCCTTTGAGTAAAAAAACAACATTTTTAGCTTCTGCCAGAAGGTCCTACTTACAACTTTTATTTGAAGCAATAGATTTACCTATACGTCCTAATTATTGGGATTTTCAGTACAAAGTAAATCATCAAATTGATGCTAAAACCACCTTAACAGCTATTGGTATTGGTGCTATTGATGAATTTAGTTTTGGCATTCCAAAAAATTCAGACCCAAGTAAAGAATATGTTTTAAGGGCCTTTCCTACCATAAATCAATGGACTTACACGGTTGGATTTAATCTTAAAAGATTAATTAACAAAGGCTATTATAACGTTGCCTTAAGTAGAAATATGTTTAATAATCAACTTGATCAATTTGAAGATGCACAAGCTAATGATGAGAGTAAGAGAAATTTGAAGTCATTATCGCAAGAAATTGAGAATAAATTACGTTTGGATGTGAATCAATTTATTGGAAAATGGAAATTCAATTATGGCGTAATGGGACAGTATGTAAAGTACAATAACAATTCCTTTATAAGATTAAGAAAGCAAATTAATGATTCAATTGGAAATTTAGTTCAGCCAGGGGTGAGCTTTAATTTTAATTCGGCAATTGAATTTTACAAGGCTGGACTTTTTGGAAGTATAACTAGGCGTTTTTTCACTGATAGGCTTACCATCACCTTTGGAATACGTAGCGATATCAATACATTTACTGATGATGGTTTAAATCCACTTAATGCGATATCACCAAGATTATCTGCGAGTTATGCATTGACTGAAAAATGGAATATTAATGCATCAATAGGAAGATATGCTAAAATACCAATTTATACCATTTTAGGATTTAAAGACAATGCTGGAAATTTTGTAAATAAAGACAATAAGTATATTTTGTGTGATCAATATGTGGCTGGAATAGAATATTTACCCACAAGCTCGATGCGCATTACTGTGGAAGGATTTTATAAAATGTATAGTAATTATCCAGTATCTGATTTTGATGGAACCTCTTTAGCCAATCAAGGTGGAAATTTTGGGGCAATAGGAAACGAAAATGTGAGTAGTACTGGTAAAGGCCGAGCTTATGGAGGAGAATTATTTATACAACAAAAATTAATTAAAAACTTTTTTGCTACTGCCTCATACACTTTATTCTGGAGTGAATTTACTGGTGCCAATAATCAATACATTTCATCATCATGGGATACAAGACATTTGATGTCTTTTATTGTTGGTAAAAAATTCAATAAAGGTTGGGAAATAGGATTGAAATTCAGGTATTCTGGTGGTTCACCATATACGCCATTTGATACAGTTGCATCGAGGGCAAATTATCTAGCCACAGGAAATGGAGTTTTAGATTATTCACAATTAAATAGTTTATTGTTACCAGCATTTAAACAATTTGATTTTAGAATTGATAAGAAATTCAATAGCAAGCATGCAAGTTTTGATATTTATTTTGACGTAACCAATGCATTATTATTTAGAAATCAATCAGTACCAAATTACACATTTGACCGTAACAGCGATAACACAGGATTTAAAACTAATGATGGAAAAGCTTTGTTACCAGATGGAAGTAATGCCGTACCCTTAATTCTCAAGAATGATGATTTATCAGTTACACCATCATTGGGATTTATAATTGAATTTTAATTTTAAAAATTACTATACAATTTTACCCACAGCAGCATTAGCGCATTTTATACCATCAATAGCTGCTGAAACTATTCCTCCAGCATAACCAGCTCCTTCTCCGCATGGAAGCAAACCTTCAATGGAGATATGATTTAAATTATTATTATTTCTTGGGATGCGCACAGGAGTGCTAGTGCGACTTTCAACTCCAACTACGATGGCATCGTTATTTAAATAACCTTTCATTTTTTTTCCAAAGGCTGTAAATGCTTGTCTTAGGCGACTTGCTACATCATGCGGTAAAACTTCATTTAAATCGACACTTGAAACTCCTGGTTGATAGCTACAAGTAGGCAAATTAGTAGACACTTTTTTTGATACAAAATCATGTAACCTTTGGGCTGGTGCTTTTTGTGACATTCCACCATATTGCCATGCCTTTTGCTCAACTTGTGCTTGAAACCACATTCCTGCCAAAGCATTAAATTTTTTATACGGTAAAAAATCAATATCATTTACTTCCACCACGATGCCCGAATTGGCATAAGGATTATTTCTTTTAGAAGGCGACCAACCATTAGTAACTATTTCGCCAGGAGAAGTTGCACAGGGCGCAATAATACCACCAGGGCACATACAAAATGAATAAACTCCTCTATCATTTACCTGTTCAACTAAGCTATAACTCGCAGCTGGCAAAAACTTTCGAGTTTCAGCAATTTCAGCAAGACTACAATGATATTGAATACTGTCAATTAAATCTTGTGGATGTTCAACACGTACACCAAGCGCAAAAGGTTTGGCTTCAATTTCAATTTGCTTTTGATCGAGAAGCTGATAAATATCACGGGCAGAATGGCCAGTTGCCAATATTAATTTCTCGGTTTTAAAATTTATTAAACTTTTATTTTCAACATGTTGAACTGTGATTCCCTTTAAGCTTTTGTTGCTTATTTGGAGATCCACCAATTGGTAATTAAAATAAAATTCACCGCCACAATCAACAATAGAATGGCGAATATTTTCAATAATTTTTGGTAGTTTATTGGTCCCAATATGAGGATGAGCATCAATTAAAATTTGTAAATCAGCGCCATATTTTACGAAAGTATGAAGTACTTTTTCGATACTCCCTCTTTTACCTGAACGAGTATATAGTTTACCATCGCTGTATGTTCCAGCTCCACCTTCACCAAAACAATAATTTGAATTTGAATTAACTATGTGTTCTTTATTAATCATTGCTAAATCTCTTCTTCTTTCCCTTACAGTTTTACCACGTTCAATAATGATAGGTTTAAATCCATTTTCAATGGCTTGCAAAGCTGCAAATAAACCTGCTGGGCCAGCGCCTACAATATAAACTTCTTTTGCGCTATGGACCTGATTGGGTTGAATTGGTTCTAAATTCCAGCGCTTTTGTTCTTCAACAAATTCTTCAATAAATACTTTTAATCTAAGATTAATTTTAACTTTTCCACCACGCGCATCAATTGACTTTTTAGTAATTTCAATATGATTTATTTTATTGCTATCAATCCCAATTTCATTAGAAGCAATTGATTTTAGGAGTTCTATTTGAACACTTTCATTTGGCCTAACAACAAGGTTTATTTCTTTAATCATGAAAGTAAAAAATGTTATTCAAAATTAAATGAAATTTGAATAATCTTTGAGGATAGTCTGTCAATAGGTCTTGTAAGAACATTGTTTTCTTGAACAATTAAATTCTTAAGCCCAAAAGAATAGGTAATTTCAGGTGAAAATTTAAAATAGGTCAAATACAAATCAAATCCAACACCAAACACTACCGACATGTCGGTATCATCTATTTTCACTAAAATATCTTTAACTAAAGTACTATTGACATCCTTTTGTGAAGCCATATCCAAGCTATATTTTGCTCCTCCAATAAGATAAGCTCTAAAGTTGCCTGAACGCTCCGATTTATATTTAAAGAGTAAAGGAAAATCGAGAAAAACTGATTCTACCTGTTTGTCACGAGGTACAATAACATTATTCTCGAGTATAACATATTGCAAAGTTCTAGCCGAAAAAGATAATGTGGGAACAAATCTTAAGTTAAAATATTGACCTAATCGGAGGTCAGAAATAATGCCTAAATTAAAGCCGCTCTCCTTTTTTGATTGGATAGATAAAACAGTGTCAACACCAAAATAATCGGGATTATACTTAATTCGAAAATCAGCTAAATTTACCCCTAAAAGAAAACCAAAGTGTAAAACTCTATTATCATAATTTTGCAAATTCATTACCTTTTTGTCTTTACTCTTTTTTTGAGCATAACATGTTTTATGGTTTAAACATAACATTAGCAAAATGGCTATAAATACCGCACTGATACTAAACTTACTTCCTATTAATTTGGTATGACTCATTACTTTTTAGAAAGATAAATAGTAGCAATTCCTCCTGTTAAAGTATAAATTGTTACCTCTTTGAAACCACAAGTTTTTATAATGTTTGCCATTTTTTGACCATCAGGGAATGCCTGAACAGATTCAGGTAGATACTTATAGGCAGAAGCATCGCTTGATATTTTTTTTCCTAAAGCTGGTAATATTTTTAAAAAATAAAGGTTATAGAGTTGTTTAAGTGGAAACATAGTTGGTTTGCTGAATTCGAGTATTGCAGCAACACCATTGGGTTTTAAAACGCGACTCATCTCTGCCAAGCCTTTCTCGAGATGTTCAAAATTTCTCACACCAAATGCCACAGTAATAGCATCAAATGTTTGATCATTGAAATTAATTTTTTCACTATCGCCATGTACTAATTCTATAATATCTCCAATGGCTTTTTTTTTCAACTTTTGTTTACCCATTTCTAACATTCCATTAGAAATATCAATACCCACAATTTTATGAGGTTTAAGGCTTAAACATTCAATAGCAAAATCGCCAGTCCCAGTAGCTATGTCGAGTATTGTTTTAGGAGCAAAAGGCTTTAATAATTTTACTGCCTTTTTTCGCCAAAGTATATCAATGCCTAAAGATAAAAAATGATTAAGGAAATCATACTTATGACTAATATTGTCAAACATTTCAGCAACTTGTTGCTTCTTTCCAGAATCAAGTTCCTTATAAGGTTTTACCAATTCGGCCGCATTTACATCCATTTTTTTATCCATTTTATGCAATGTTTTACTTCATTGTTGAGATTGTGAAAATATAAACTATTTAACACTCTCCTCAAGTAATTGTTGACGACTAATAGGCACTACTCCTCTTTTTTCGCAAACTAAGCCACCTGCTAAATTAGATAACGCTGCAAGGGTTATTATATTGGCTTTGGAAGCCAAACACAAAGCAGCTACGCTTATAACAGTATCACCAGCACCTGAAACATCTGCAATATTTCGAACATGTGCTGGAACAATTTGCTGTAAATTTTTATTACTCACATAAATACCATGCTCACTTAGTGTAATTAAAGCAATTTTATTATTTAGTTTTTTACGTAATAATTTGTCAGCGGTCAAAATTTCTTCACTGTTTTTTAAATCAATATTTTTACCTATGGCTTCACTAAGTTCACGTAAGTTGGGCTTAAACAAATCAACGTTTTTATAAAACCAAAAATTTTTATGTTTTGGATCAACAGCAATAGGAATTTTTAAATTAGATGCCTCTAATATTATTGCTTCAATCAATGTTTTACAAAGCATACCTTTATCATAATCTTCTATAATTATGGCATGAGGTTTAATTTGATTAATCCCTTTTAAGATATGCTTTGTTAAGGCATCTTTTTCTTTGTTTTTCAATTCATCAACTTGTTCTTCATCGATACGCAAAATATGATGAGACTGGCTAATGATACGAGTTTTAACTGTGGTAATTCTGTTTTTTACTACACTGCAATATTTGGTAATTACTCCTTCATTTTCGAGAATTTGACACAAATTAGTGCCATTATTATCATTTCCTACAATGGAAAATAAAAAGGGGACAGCTTCTAAAGCCAGTATATTGAGGGCAACATTGGCTGCCCCACCAGGTTTATATTTTTTTTCTTTTACATCTAAAACCGGAACAGGTGCTTCGGGTGAGATTCGGTTAACACGGCCCAAATAATATGCATCGAGCATTGCGTCACCAATAATCATTATTCGCTTCCCTTTAAAAGAATCGATTACTGTTTTGTTGTATTTATTGTTGTTTTCCAAAAAAATTATTTTAATTGTGCCAAGGCATTTTTCAAGCGCTTAATAGCTTCAATTATTTTATCTTCAGATGTTGCATAAGAAAATCTAACGCAATTATCATCACCAAAGGCATCACCACTTACTAATGCCAAATTTGCTGTGTTTAATAAATACATGCATAAATCAGCAGAATTTTTAATCATAGTTTCTCCATCTGATTTACCAAAATAAGCACTAATATCAGGAAAAACATAAAAAGCACCGTCAGGGACATTGGTTTTTAATCCTGGTATATCTTTTAACATTTCTAAAACCATATTTCTTCTTTTAAGAAACCCATCACGCATTGGAATTACAACGTCAGGATTTGCTGAAACAGCCGATAGTGCAGCTCTTTGAGCAATTGAACAAGTACCAGAAGTAAATTGACCTTGCATTTTTTCGCAAGCTTTCGCAATCCATAGAGGAGCTCCTATATAACCAATTCTCCATCCTGTCATGGCAAAACCCTTACTCACACCATTAATAGTAATTACTCGATTGTAAATAGATTCAAACTGAGCAATACTTTCATGCTTACCAACAAAGTTGATGTGCTCATATATTTCATCAGAAACTACATAAACATTTGGGTACTTTTCCAAAACATCAACCAGTTTTTTTAACTCCTGCTTACTATAGACAGAACCACTTGGATTGCAAGGAGTAGAAAAAATAATCATTTTAGTTTTAGGAGTAATAGATGCCTCAAGTTGGGCAGGAGTGATTTTAAAATTAGCATCAACACCTGCATGAATGTAAACAGGAATTCCATCTGCCAATTTAATTAATTCAATATAACTTACCCAGTAAGGGATTGGTACTATTACTTCATCACCAACGTCAACAAGAGACAATACCACATTTGCTATTGATTGTTTAGCACCAGTTGAGACAACTATTTGTTCAGGTGAATAATTAATATTGTTGTCTCTTTTAAACTTGTTAGCTATAGCCACTCTTAAATCTTGAAACCCAGCTACAGGAGTATAATGGGTATAATTTTGGTCAATAGCATTTTTGGCGGCTAATTTTATGAAATCAGGGGTATCATAATCAGGCTCTCCAATACTTAGGCTAATAATATCCTTGCCTAAAGCCTGCAATTCGCGGCTTTTACGAGCCATTGCTAAAGTTTGAGATTCGCTAATTTTACTGAGCCTTGCGGCTAATTTTTCTTCGGACATATTTCGTTTAAAGTGCGCAAATGTAAGGGCTTTATACGAAAATGAAAATAAGAGAATAGAATATTTACTTATTTTATTAACTTAATTTGTTCACATTGAGCTATTTGTTAGCACATTTAGGGGTAATTCTATAAAACAAGCCGTTGTGCAAATAACATTTTTAATAAGAAATGTGGTTTTTCAAAATCAAGTATTTCTAAAATTTCATAGTTAAGCCAATTCTTTTGCGACTAAGGTCAATTTCAGTAACTTTTACCATCACCTGTTGATTTAATTTAACCACTTTGTTTGGGTCATCAATAAATTTGTCGGCTAATTGTGATATGTGCACTAAGCCATCTTGTTTAACACCAATATCAACAAAACACCCAAATTTTGTTATGTTTGAAACAATTCCTGGCAAAATCATTCCAATAAACAAATCTTCTGGCTTTTTAGCATCTGAGAATTTAAATTGACTTATCTTTTCACGAGGGTCTCTGCCAGGTTTTTCTAGTTCTTTCAAAATGTCAATTATTGTATATAATCCAGTGAAGCTATCAACAAAGTCCTCAGGTTTAATTTTTTTCCGAAAATCTGAATTTGAAATTAAATCACCTATTTCAGCATTATTCAATTTAGCCATTTTTTCAACCACAGGGTAACTTTCAGGGTGCACTGCAGTAGCATCTAAAATATGATGGCCGCCTGTAATTCTTAAAAAGCCAGCACATTGCTCAAAAGTTTTTGGGCCTAATCGTGGAACTTTTTTTAATTCCATTCTTGACTTAAAAGCTCCGTTTTCGTTTCTATAATTAATAATATTTTGTGCAGTTTGCTCGTTTAAACCTGCCACATAGGTTAATAAACTTTTGCTGGCTGTATTTAAATTAACACCAACCAAATTTACACAACTCTGAACCACAGTATCTAAGCTTTGTTTTAATTTTTGTTGATCAACATCATGTTGATATTGCCCAACACCAATAGATTTTGCATCTATTTTCACTAATTCAGCCAAGGGATCTGCTAATCTACGACCTATACTAACTGCACCTCTAACGGTTACATCCTTGTCTGGAAACTCTTCGCGTGCAACAGCTGATGCAGAATAAACAGAAGCACCATTTTCATTAATCATATACACTTCAATCTTTGAATCGATAGCTAATGAATTAATAAATATTTCTGTTTCACGACCTGCAGTTCCATTTCCTATGGCAATAGCTTCAATGTTATGATTTTGTAACAATTCCTTAATTCGTTGAGCTGCTTGAATTATATTGCACTGAGGTTCGTGTGGGTAAATTACATCATCAATAATTAAGTTGCCTTCTTGACTTAAACAAACTACTTTACAACCAGATTTAAACCCTGGATCGATCGCCAAAATTCGCTTATTACCAAGAGGTGCGGCTAAAAGAAGTTGTCTTAAATTTTCGGCAAACACTTTTATCGCTTCTTCATCTGCTTTTGATTTTGCCAAATTTCTAAATTCAATTTCTAATGAAGGCGATAATAATCTTTTGTAAGCATCTTTGATGGCTAAACTAAGCTGTTTGCTACTATCGTTGTTTCGTTTTATAAAATGCTCAACTAATTTTTGAATGGCAATTTGCTCTTCTGGTTCAATATTTAATTTTAAATAGCCTTCCTCTTCGCCTCTTAAAACCGCCAACAAACGATGAGAGGGCATTTTCAGCAGATTTTCTTGAAAGCTGAAATAATCCCGGTACTTAGCTCCTTCGAGTTCCTTCCATTTTGCCACTTTTGAACTCAGTATAGCAAACTTTTGAAATTGATTTCTCAAAATATTACGACCACCTATATCTTCGTTTATAATTTCTGCAATAATGTCTCTTGCTCCTTGCAATGCTTCATCAGTGCTCCCAACATCATTGTTTAAAAATCGCTTGGCTTCAGAATTTACTTCACTGTAGGTTTCTTTCAATAACCAGAGCGCGAGAGGTTCTAATCCTTTTTCGCGTGCTATACTTGCTTTGGTTTTGCGTTTAGCTTTATATGGTAAATAAAGGTCTTCAAGCAAATTTAATTCCCAACAACTATTTATTTGTTGCTTCAATACTTCAGTTAATTTACCTAACTCTTGAATATTTTGCAAAATAAAAGTTTTGCGCTTTAATAATTCTTCGTATTTAATTTTTTGAAGTCGAATATGTTCAATTTTTACCTCATCTAATGCACCTGTTGCTTCTTTTCTGTATCGTGCAATAAAGGGTGTTGTTCCTCCTTCGTCTAACAAATCAATTGTAGTTTGTACTTGTTTCCAACCTATTTGTAGCTGATGTGCAATAAGCTGCACATATTCCTTTTGACTAGGCATAAAATTTACATCTCAAAAAATACATATTCTTACCAAATTAACCTGAGCACCTTGTTGCCTTTCGCAGTGTTCAATTTTAATAAATAACAACCATGAGGTTTGGCATTTAAATTTATTTCAATTTGCTTTTGGTTTGTTTGCTTTTGCTCTAATAATTTACCAGTAATGTCAAATAAAACAAAATGATTTATTATTTCATTGCCTAGTATTTCAAACCCAGATTCAGTTTGAGTTACTCGTTCTTTAACTATATAATCTTGCAGCCCAACAATAGTTAAATCTATATCTTGACATAAAGTATCAATGCCGCAAGCATTATATACATAAAGGCAAGCTGAATAAAATCCATTTTGTGCATAAGTATGCGTAGGATTAATGGCTGTATCTGTGTTCCCATCCCCAAAATTCCATATTAAACTATCAAAATTTAAGGCATTGTTTTCAAAATCAACTGCCAAGCTAGACAAATTGTAATTTGCATTAAATGACGCTTGAGGACTTTGTTGAACCGTAATATCAACAGTATCTGAGTTGCTACAACCAGCGCGAGAAACAGTATAAGTAAGTTGAGTACTTTGGTTGGCAATAAAATTAGTATTAGCTAAATTACTTGAATCCACAGCACTTGATGGTTCCCATAAATAACTTGCTCCAAAAATTGTATTGCCTTCTAAAGCAAATGTAGAACCATTACAAATAACTGTGTCTGCACCAGCATTAACAGGTAAAGCTGTTACATACACCATGATTGAATCGCTCACTGAGCAACCATTATAAAATGCTGTGGCAACATATAGGGTATTAAACTTAGGTGTAGCATTAAAATTGGTAGTTGTATTTGGATTCGGAATCGTATCATTATCGGCCCACCACGTTAAAGTGGCTCCAGATGGGCTAATCGTTCTTTGTAAATATGTACTATAACCGCATGTAATGGTATCGTTTCCTGTATTAGCAATACTTAAGCTTACATTGCTATTTGCTACTTCACCAAACTTTAGAACAAAACCTATGCCCGCATTGGCATTAATGGTTAAAGGAACAATTTCTCCTCCACTGGTTATTCCCGAAACATAAGCAGTACCATTTTCATTGATTGTACCCATTTGTAAATCCATATCTGTTCCGCTACTTGAATTTTTAGCCCCACGCAACCATAAAACTTGCCCTTGGGTGTTGTACATAACTGCATATGATTTCATGGAACAACATTGCCCAAAGGGTCCAAAAATTAACTGGTTGGTGTAACATTGCCCTGTTATAAATGCCTTACCATTTTTAACTTCCATAAATATGGGATAAGGGTAAAAAGTATCAATATTACCTAATTTCACAAACATAGTTTGCCCTGTTAAATCATATTTTGAGAAATAGTTACTCGAGTAATAACTCGATTGAATAGTATCACCATTAAATACTGCCCAAGCATCAAAATAACCACTGCCATAAACATAACCACTATCATCAATGGCAGCACAATAAGCTCCAATATCGGGCCCACTAGGATAATGAACTTCAATGGGTGAAAGCCATATGGCTACACCCATTGAATCAAGTTTCCCAATAAAACCTTGTATACCATATTGACTATATACGTAGCTATGAGTAAGGGCACCAAAGTGAAACACTGAATTACTTCCATTCACTGCTCCAGTAAGGGCTAATTCTCCTTGAGCATTCACAGCAATATCATAAGCAACATCATCCTTTCCGGGTGTTCCAAAGTTTTTTAACCAACGGGTGTTACCGTTAGGAAAAAGACTAATTACATATATATCTGAGTAATCAACCGTATTCCATGTACTTGTGCTGTTCACAGTGTCAGCATTAATAGTTAAATAATATCCATCACCAGAAACAGTAAAATCTATATTGCCATTTACATCGCTGGTTATAGCAAAAGCTTTATCTTCAAAGTTATAATTAGTATTCCACTGCCTGGTACCACAGCTCTTTAACAAAGTTGTATTACCCATGGTGTCACATCTAATAATAAATGCTTCTTGATATCCATCACTATAAACAGTATCACCAAAATAACTCACTAAAGTATCCTGTGCAAAGGCCCCACAAAAATAAATGTTACCAGCAGCGTCAGCATGCATATCGTAAACCCTGGTTTGATTAAAAGAACCACCTAAATCATTAAAACCAATTACATTAAACATACGCACCAAATTTAAATTTGAATCCAACACAGCTGCATAAATAGTAAGCAAATCGCCAGCCCGCGCAGTAACTGTATCACCTCCCATAATATTATTTGGGCTATAGGATGTGTTGTACGTCCCTCCTACAATCAACCTATTAGTGCTCATTGATTTTAAAAAGTGTGTCCCCACTTTTCCTTGAATAATATCAGCACCACCTAAGCAATTTTGTGCCCGCAAACCCGCTTGTACAATTAATAACAGTAACATACATATAATAATACTTTTAACTTCCAAAGTTTTCATGTTTCCATAATTTTAAGGTGCAAACTTATTAAAATATAAAATGAAATAGCTGTATTTAACAAGTCAATATGTGGTTTTATTTTATTGGGCGGTCAGTCTTATTTGTCGGAAGTCCGTCAAATAAGACTGCGGGCTTTCCATTACAATCTTTTGCCTTTGGCAAAAGGATTTCCATTACAATCCCTACCGCAATATCACCTTAAGCGTGTTAAGTATGAAAGGCTGTAGTTTTCATTATATTTGGCTTAATGACTAACACTTGCTAGGCAAAATCAGAAAGTCTGCACCAGCTTTCGTTTAATTTGTAGCTCTCATTATTATCAGTGAATATGTGACAATAAACTGCTGGTATGTATATATTTGTACATATCAATCAAATGTAAAAAATCATGAGCTCACTTGCCAGTCAAATAACACTTAGCACCAATCGCATGCTCCTTAAAAGCATTACTCCTGCCATTATCAATGAGTTGTTCATAACAAAAAATAAACAAGAAATAATCTCTTACTTTGGCTTTGAAGAACCTGGTTACGAGCATCTCAAATCAATGGTTGAGCAAGGTATGGAAGCCTATCGTGTTACTTCCTTTTATTTTTTATTAATTGATAAAGATTCACAAAAGGTGCTTGGTGAGTGCGGCTATCATACATGGAGCATACCTCATCGGAGAGCCGAATTATTTTACAGCCTAAGAAATGAAAATGATAAACGAAAAGGTTACATGTCAGAAGCATTAAAAGTAATATTGAATTATGGTTTTAACGAATTAGGAATACATAGAGTAGCAGCTTTAACTGCTCCGTCTAATGAAGCATCGATAGCTTTACTTAAGCATTATGGATTTGTAAAAGAGGGCATCCATCGTCAAGATTATGTGGTAAATGGTGTAAATGAGGATTCTATTTGTTTCTCATTGCTGAAGTGGGAATGGGAAAAACAATTAGCTGATGAGCAAATCTAACAATTCAATTTGAAAATGCAGCTTTCTTTGCGCATTCCGCGCCTGCTCTGCGTGCTTGGCGCAAATTTTTTATCCCGATTATCTGTGGCAAAAAACGATGAGCCGATTAGCGAATGTGGTGATGATATTGACTTTGCGCTTTGTCTATTCTTTGCGCTCTTTGCGTCTTCTTTGTGCCCTTGCGTTTATTTTTTATAACCAAGTTAATCTGTGAATCTGAGGCAAAAAAAACTATCTTTTAAAACTATTAAAGCAAAACAAACTATTCTCGTACCCATAAGCATAAATTTTAAACAACTCCCAACCTGGAAAAACCTGATTAAATGTGGCTGAGAGTGACTTTAATTCTTCCTTATGTTTAGTACTATCAGTCATCTTATTAAATGCAACACAACATTTTTCATGAGTCAATTTTCTTAAATTCATTATAAATGAATTACTTGTAAAAACCTCAGGAACTGTGTCTCCAACAAACAAATCAACAACAATCAAATCAAATTTTTCATCACAATTTTGTACAAATTCATAGGCGTCAGCTTGTATAATTTTCAACGATTTATATTTATCAATTTCAAAATATTTTTTGGCAAAATCAATTACAGTAGGATCCAATTCAACACCTATAATTTCACATTTCAAAGCATGTTTGTTTACTAATAAATCTACCACACTACCTGCGCCCAATCCCAGTAACAACACTTTTTTAATGTCATACTTACCTATTGCTATCTGATCAAATAATTGTTCAAAAATGAGATGCAATCCCCCAAAGGAATAATTCGAATGATTGGCATTTAACATCATCTTTCCATTATTAACTACTACCTCCAAAAATGCCCCACCGTGCCCCTCAGCTGCATCAATACGTTGAGGAAATAAATAACTCAACACCTTAGTTAGTTTTGATATTTGAAAAGCTTTATTCAATGATTTCTTTTTTTGAAGGTAATAGCATTTGCAATAGTATGGCCATGCCAACAACCAAAATACAACCTAATACATTTAACCATAAAAATGCGGTAAGGTCGAGTTGCCAGGCCACTATAATAAATACTTCCGCAAGGCATGCCGCAATAAAAACCGCTTGCGCTTTTACATGCTTCACATAAAATGCCACTAAAAAAATGCCCAAAATAGTGCCATAAAACAAACTTCCTAAAATATTAACCGCTTCAATTAAATTGCCTAAACGACTGGCATACAAAGCCACAATGATACAAAACACACCCCACGAAGCAGTGGCCCAGCGCGATGCTTTCAAATAATTAATTTCCTGATTATCTTTTTTAATAAGGCGTTTATAAAAATCAACAATAAATGTTCCTGCCAATGAATTTAAACCACTTGCTGTTGATCCCATGGAAGCTAAAAAGATAATGGCAATAATTAATCCAATCATACCCACAGGTAAAAAGTTCATTACAAAAGTTAAGAATACATAATTAGAGTCGTTTACATCGGCCTTAGCATTGTGCTTCAACATCAAATCGGTGGCGCCTTTCCTGCAGGCTTGCAATTTGTGCTCTGCTTGATTTAACTGCAGTTTTGCAATTTTGATTTTTGATTCATCATCACTATGCAGTGCAGCAACAAAAGCATTCAGGCTCGTTAATTTTTCATGGTGCAAATCAGTGTAATCCTTCTTTATTTTCTGATAATCTTCATTGTACTTGCTTTGTTCAATTTTAGATGTCTCAACAGGATTAAAAAAAACAGGTGGTTCATGATATTGATAAAATGTGAACACTAATATTCCTATCATCAGAATAAAAAACTGCATTGGAATTTTAATTAATCCATTCATGATTAAACCCAACCTACTTTGTGTAACTGAACTGCCCGTTAGGTATCGTCCCACTTGTGATTGATCGGTTCCAAAATAGGAGAGCTGTAAAAAAAATCCTCCAATTATACCCGACCAAATATTGTAGCGATTGTTCCAGTCAAAAGTGGTATCAATCAAATTCATCTTACCCAAACTACCTGCAATATGCAAGGAATCCGAAAAACTAACATCATAAGGCAATTTGTAAACTACCAGAATGGCTGCCACAATCAAGCCCGAAAAAATAACTCCCATTTGAAACAACTGAGTAAACGAAACAGCTTTGGTTCCGCCTGAAATGGTATATAAAATGACAATACCACCCATTAAAACGGTGGTATAAGTAATATCAATTTTTAAAATGGTACTCAACACAATTGCAGGTGCATATATGGTAATACCTGTTGAAAGTCCACGTTGCAAAAGAAAAAGAAAAGCTGTTAAGCTTCGTGTTTTTAAATCAAAGCGCTTTTCTAAATATTCGTAAGCTGTATATACATTTAATTTATGAAAAGCTGGAATGAATGTAATACACAACACCACCATGGCTAATGGCAAACCAAAATAAAACTGGACAAATCGCATTCCATCACTAAAAGCCTGACCCGGAGCCGATAAAAAGGTGATGGCGCTGGCTTGTGTGGCCATCACCGAAAAGCCAACATGATACCAGGGTAATTTTCTGTCAGCTAATAAGTAACCTTCAATATTTTTTGTACCACGACTCTTGTAAATGCCATATACAGCTATTCCAAGTAAGGTGAGCAGCAATACAACCCAATCGATAATGCTCATTGATAATAATTGGTAAGGAGTTGAAACAAAACAATAATCAATACCAAAAATGCAATCACCACTCCATACACCACATTCCAGTTTTTCAAAGGTTTCATCTTACTGATTTTTGGGCAAACTCATGAGGTTAACAAATAATTGATAGGCACCTTCAACACCTGCAGGAAGCTGTCTAAAAAAGGCTAATCCGGTATATACAAAATTGCCTTTACCATACTTACACACAATTAAACTACCATTAAGTGCTTTCTCATTAGGGTCGTTGCAACTCATCAAACTTTGGTAATTGCTATCCAATTCTGTGGCAAAATAAATACCGCGCTCTTGCACCCAATGTTCAAAATGTTTGGCCTCAATTTTATTAGGCGTATTAAAGGCAGGATGCGCAGCATCTAACAAATTCATTGTGGCATTTTCATCGGTTACACGATCTCTTGAAATGGTAAATGGAAATGGACCTATCACCGCCTTTACAGGACCAATACGGTTATTAGTATTATATTGAACAATTAAATTACCTCCATTTTTAATATACTCCATCAATTTAGGATGATATATTTGCAAACGCTCATTAGTATTGTATG
The DNA here is from genome assembly GCA_035439485.1 of Bacteroidia bacterium. Lineage (GTDB taxonomy): Bacteria > Bacteroidota > Bacteroidia > UBA4408 > UBA4408 > CAIKXD01. The sequence continues at coordinate 2,041 of DAORKI010000050.1, read as the reverse complement.
CACGCACACCAGTTACAATAGCATCATAAACACTTAAATTATCATTCTCAATCATTTGATCGCTGAGCTCTGTTATTTTATAGCCAATTTGTTTCAAGCAAGCAGGAATTTCATCACCAGCACCAGGAATATAGGCAATGTTGATTCCACCTTTTTTGATTTCAATATTTAAAATTTTTGTTGTAGCCTCACTCAATACAAATTGTGCAGGAATATGATCATAATTAATTCTTCTGATGCTTTGATTATAAATCTTTCCATTGCTTAAAACTCTGGCTTTTAAGGTTCCTGTTTTTGCATTTGCATTGCGCTTGATTGTCACTGGTACAATTAACTCATCGCCTTTTTTAGCTAATGAAATTTCTTTGTTATAGGTCAAATCAAAACCAACTGCATTTAATTCTATAGTTCCTTTCACTTGATTAGTGTTGGCTTTCACCACCACATCAATGGTTTTAGCATTGGCATCTGTCAAAGCATAAACTGTTTCATTAAAGTTGATGGTTACAGCAGGTAATATTTCTAAAGGTCTATATATTTCTCCTTTAACCGGATCAGTCGATTTATAAATTACAGGCTTAAGCAAAGTCATTTCAAAATCATTGATACTCACACTTACAGCCACGTTTAACGCAGCTGCATTTTCTGCTCCTCCAATTAATAATCTGTCAGCAATGTCAAAAGTGCCCGCCAAATGCGCCTTATTGAGCCAGTATGGATTGGAGTATGATGTATTTTCAGCTAACTGATAACGATGTTTAATAGGAACATTTTCGTTGTAAACAAGATTTTTATTGATCACAGTATCTTGATTTTCGAAACTAATTTTATTGATTTTGATGTTCGATTTTGAACGTGCCACCACTTCACATTTCAATAAAAAATTACCTCCGGGAACCACCGAATAATCATCACCACTGCATTCCATCCACAAGCCCGAACAAGCCAAAATCAATTGCTCCACCTCTTTCAATTTAATTTTTTTCCAATGCTTGGCATCATTATCTTGATTAGAAAAATCAGCTATCAATCGATATACTTTAATCAACTGTGGTAAAATTTCTTCAGGATGTTGATGATTAAATTGTTTGATACAGGTATTGATAGCTTGCTGAATTTCATCAGTGCCTTTCATGCGGCTCCACGTCAAATTAATATTTTCAAGTACATGATTTTTGCAAGAATCGCCTTTCAAATATTTAAAATATTCTAAGGCTTGCCCTCGTTGCTTGGCAGAGCCAAAACCCTGACTCTTATGAAAACTCCTGCTCTCGGCAGCTATCTCACCATAACTCTTTCCCAATAAAGGATTAAACACTCCTACATCAAATTTAATTTGATTTTCGGCAGTGGTATTGGTGCCCCCAAAATTAAAAGTATTCCAAAAAATGCTTCGTGCTTGCCACACTTGTGTGTACTTTAATTGCCATGCAAATTTCTGAGGATTAGCCGCTTCATCAAAAGCTTGCAAAGCCAGTATAGCACTGGCGGTATGATGACCATGTCCGCCCTCACCTGTAGTTGGGAAACGACAAATCATCACATCAGGTTTAAAATTTCTGATCACCCAAACCATATCACTAAGGATGCTGTCTCTATTCCAAAAATTAAATGTTTCTTCTGGTGTCTTTGAATATCCAAAATCAAAAGCGCGGGTAAAAAATTGTTCAGCCCCATCAGTTCTGCGTGCCGCTAAAAGCTCTTGCGTTCTTATTAAGCCCAGCATTTCGCCCTGCTCCTTACCAACCAGATTTTGCCCACCATCACCGCGTGTAATACTCAAATAACCCGTTCTCACTTTTTGATCTTTACTCATGTATGAAAGCAAGCGGGTGTTTTCATCATCAGGATGTGCTGCCACATACAATACCGAACCAACAGTATTTAATTGATGTAAAGCCTGCAAAATTTCGGCACTGCTCTTGGGCGCCTCTGATTGGGCAAAGGCTACATGAAATTGAAATAATAAAAATGTACAAAAAAGAAATTTACGCATAAGCTTATTTTAATGATTACAATTATAATTAAAAATAATGGGCTG
>DAORKI010000049.1:0-25013 GCA_035439485.1 Bacteroidia bacterium | reverse complement strand
AAAGTTGGAAAGGGGAAAGTTGGAAAGGGGAAAGTTGGAAAGTTGGAAAGTTGAAAGTTGGAAAGTGGAAGGTTGAAAGAGGAAACAAGGTTTATTTTGAGTTGATGGATTTAATGAGACCTGAAATCATTTTGGAGATTTCTTCAGCCAACTTATATAGAAGTTCGTAATCAACTTCTGATATTTTTTTGAGTTCTTTTGCCAAAATAAGCATTGATCTTACCTCGCCACACGAACCTTTTGCGACATACAAAAAAAATGTAAATTCCTTACTTCCTTTGCGTTCAAAACCTTCGGCAATATTATTCATAACCGAAACTGATGCTCTAAGCACTTGATCTCTGAACCCAAAATCTTTACTAGACTCAAAATGTTTGTAAACCAAAACTGATAATTCTTTGGCTTTTTTCCATGCGTCAATATCTTCGAATCTATATATTTTCATTATAATTTTATATCTATTAATTTACCAAAAGTAATTAGTTTTATCTATTATAATTATCTTTACAATAATCTCATCTTTTTAAAACTAATTCACTGTTAATCATTTATTTGGTTGATTTTTTCATTAAAATTAAAAAAACTTGCCTGCCGAGGCAACGTAAGGTAACTTTTTGTTATCTTTATTGTAAACAAGCAAAGTTTTGTTGAATGACCGAAAACGAACTTATACAAAATTGCAAAAACCAACATGCGGGCAGTCAGAAACTTCTGTACAATGCGTATGCAGGAAAAATGCTGTCTGTTTGCATGCGATATATAAGTGATAAAAGTGAGGCTGAAGATGTGTTACAAGAAGGATTTATAAAAATTTTTTCAAATATTATACACTTTCGAGGAGAAGGTTCTTTTGAAGGTTGGATGCGTAGGATATTTGTGAATACTGCCCTTTCAGTATTGAGAACAAAGCAATTAAAATTTGCAGATAATATTGATAATCATTTAAATTATTCATCTGTTGAGCCAAGTGTATTTGACAAAATAGGTTCGCAAGAAATTTTTGAATTGGTGAGAAGTTTACCAAATGGATACCGTGTTGTTTTTAACCTATTTGCCATTGAAGGATTTAGCCATAAAGAAATTGCAGATATGTTGAATATTACAGAGAGTACTTCTAGAACTCAATTTTTAAAGGCCAGAAATGTATTAAAAGAAAAATTATTAAAAAAGCATTTAATGAAGATTACCCATGAATAATGAAGAAAATAACTTTGAAGAATTTCTGAGGTCGAAACTCGAAAATCACACTGTAGAAGTGAGTGATTCGGTTTGGTCCAATATTGAGAAGAAGCAAAAAAAGCGCACAAGATTTATTTGGTTCAAACATTACTTAAATTTGTTTGTAGCTATGGATATACTATTGTTTATGGCTTTTGCAGGATTAACTTTAATAAATAATAATGAAGTTAAATCGGAAAATAAATTGTTTACAAAGAATTCCCATTTTGATCTAAAAAAAGCCCAAAACAAACATGAAGATAATACTTTAATGAGCCAAATTGAGAAAGAAAATATATTATCTACTACCCTAGTTGAAGAGAAGGAAAATCATATTAAAAATAGAATAGAAACTGAAAATACTAAAATCAATCAAAATAATTCATCATCAGATTTTAACCTAAGCACTAAATTAAATGATTTAGAAGCCAAAATAAAAAATACAAAATCAGAGCATAACTCAAATGATATTAAGAGGAGTGTATCTGAAACTTTAATAAAGGAGAGTATATTACATTCAGAATTAAAGCAAAATGAAGAAACTAATAAAATCTATGATTTAGCTTATTTACAAACTATATCAATGCATAATTCTTTCGTAAGCAATGATGGCTCTGCTGAAATAAATGCAAGAGCTGCAGATGTAGGATTTTTGCCTCCTTCTATTGTATTAAGCAAATCCAAAAAATTAATAAAACAAGAACAAAAAGTTAAGGAAAAAGAAGCGCATAAAGATGCAATTGCGAATCGAAATACTGAAAATGAAGTGTCCAACACCACAAATGTAAATTCAACTCCAAACCTAGTTTCTAATTCTCCATCACCTGCAACTTTATTTAATAATGAGCAAAGTGAATTAGCTATTAGTTTGGATACTGTTTATGGACATAAAAAATTTAAAGGGTATATTGCCATAGATGCACTTATTGCACCAGAAATTGCGGGAAGAACATTGAAAGGAGAAAATCAGGGCGTAGAAAATTATATATTGAGAAGAGACAGTGCAGAAAAGATCACAATGGCCTATAGTGCGACCATAAGAATCAATTTATTTTTAAATAAAAATATTTATTTAAGCACAGGCTTTAATTTTGCACAACGTAAGGAAAGATTTTCAATACTTCACAAATGGCAAACACATGAACCCTATATTGATTCAAGTGAATTTGTTACTTATGTAGATCCTTTTGAAGGCAATATTATTTATAAAACTTATGATACACTTGATTATGTTAGAACACACAGAGACACTTTGAAACATAATTTGTTAATGAGTTTCATAGATATACCCGTGATGGTAGGTTATAAATGGCTTGGAAGGCACTCAGGATTAGCAATTCAAGGTGGATTAATGTTTAACATGCTATTCAAACAACAGGGAACTAACGCTAATTTTAATTATACAGCAAATGATGTTAAAAATAACAATGAAAATCCATTTAATGCAAAAGCAGGAATAAGTTTATGCGGAGGAATTTCAACCAATTTTAGGCTTCGGGACAATTTAGATTTGTTAATAGAACCTCAAACACGTTATATTTTAAAACCCATACATAATGAAGCCTATCCCTTAAATCAAAAATTATTTAGTTACGGATTGAACATTGGACTAAGATTAAAACTATAAGTATGAACTTGAAATTTACAATTGCAATTTGGCTATTAAATTTTTCATTTGTTTTGGCACAATGGGAAATAAAAAATATTGATGCCAATAATATTAATGCACCTATTGAAGCTGATGGATTTTTCTTTCACAACAATTCCACTCAAGTTGGATTTGAAGTGCCAAAGTTTTCAGGAAAATATTGTATATACGCATCCAATTTATGGATGGGTGGTTTAGATCAAAATGGAATATTACATGTAGCAGCACAAACATATAAACAAAATGGTACTGATTATTGGCCGGGGCCATTAACAAGCAATGGCAGCACAATGTTACCAAGCACATGGAATAAAATTTGGCATATTGATAGAGCTGCAATAGATAATCATAGGCAAAACTATAATACGCAAGGATATCAAATGCCTCAAGATATAATTGATTGGCCGGGAAGCACCCATAATGGAGTGAATCAAATATTTGCACCATTTGCAGATGTTAATAACAATGGTATTTATGATCCTTCCTACGGTGATTATCCGAATGTTTTGGGTGATGAAGCATTGTATTTAATGTACAACGACAAATATGATTTACATGGTGAAAGCGGAGGTTTACCCTTTGATGTAGAAATATACTCCACTGTTTATGCCTATAATTCAACAGGAAGCGTAATTTTAGACAATACGGTATTTGTTAGACATAGAATCAGAAACAGATCACAATTGAATACCTATTCTAATTTTTATGTAGGTATATGGAATGATTTCGACATTGGTGCTATTGATGATGATATGATTGGAACTGATATACCCAGAAACATGGTTTATGGGTACAATGCAACAAATTTTGACTCCGTGTACGGCAGTAATCCACCATCAATAGGTACAAAAATTTTAAATCATAATATGCATAACTCAATGTTTTATGACAACACTGGAGTAGCATTTTATGGTAATAATCCAACAAGTCCAAATCATTATTTCAATTATTTACGTTCACTTTGGAAAGATGATACACCACTGAACTTTGGATTAGAAGGATATCAAACAGCCAATGGGAGTACTAATTATTGTTTTAGTGGCAATACGAATCCAAATTTTAGTCAACCCTGGGAAATGAATATTCCAAAAGATTACCGAATAATTGGAACCTCTGGTCCATTTACTATTTTACCAAATGGATATATAACATTAGATGTTGCTTATATTTATGCTAGAGGAACTTCTGGAAATAGTTTAACAGAACTTGATATTGCTGCTGATGTAGTACAAAATTATTATAGCGCAACCATTAATAGTATTGATGAAAAAAATGAAAAAGTTGCCTATTCAATTATTCCAAATCCTTGTAACGAATATTTTACAATTATTAATTCCCAAGAAAACCAAGAACCTATTTCAATTGAAATAAGTGACGTTACAGGAAAAAATGTGCTTTATGAAAAGTTAAATGGATTTAAAAATTCTAAAATAGATGTAAGCAGATTAAAGGCTGGAATTTATTTTGTTAAGCTAATTGACAGTAAGGGTATTTATTCAGAAAAAATAATCAAGCAATAAAATTGTGGAAATGCAACAAAAAGATAATTTTAATAGTTGAAGTAAATTTAATGCTTAAGCTACTTCACCAATTCGAATCGTTTAACTTTTTTGCTATTCACTTCAATTTCTTCAGTAAACATTTTTAAAGGTCTAACCCAAAGGGAATTCTTGCCAAATTGACCATCATAAAGAGCACGATAAACAACCATTTCTTCTAAAGTTTCACTATGATTTGCTATTCCAATGACTTCATAAAGTTTTCCTTTATAATGTTTGTAAATGCCTATTTCAACCATATTTTATAATAATTTTATTTCGTCACCTACTTTAATTTTACCTTCTTTCAACACAATTACATTTTGACCGAAATTTATTTTGTTATTAAAATTACGATATGTGGCTAAGGTTTTTAATGGTTCCTTGGAGATGTTAGCATTTTCTTGATTAATAGTGGTTACAGTACATCTAGCACAAGGCTTTACCACCGATAATTTGACATCGTTTATCATAAAGTTTTTCCATATATCTTCGCTATGGGCTTTACCTCCAGTAAAAACAATGTTGGGTCTAAAACGATTGATATTGATGGGCATTTTTAATTTTTGATTTAATAAATTTATTGATGATTCACCAATAATTAAAATAGGATACCCATCAGAAAAGTTGACTGAATAATCGTTATCTACAAAATTTTTATCAACGAGTCTATGTGCAGTATCAGGCATATATACTAAGCTACATTTTATTTTCAAAAGTTTAGAAAAAAAAGTATTGATGGCTTCATTTGCAACTAGTGCTTCCACATTATCAGCCCATATATTTACTGTGATAATAACTCCTTGATGTATTTCAAATGGAACTTCAATACTTAATTCATTAAAGGTTACAGTATAAGAATTTTGCTGTGGAATAATTTTAAACAAACAAAGCTGAGGGAAAGTTCGTTGCGAAATAAATTGATTTTTCTCATCAACAAGCATCCACCTTCTATCATTTTTCAAGCCTCTTTCGGTTACCAAAGCGTCATTCACTTTGACTCCAGACAAACCTTTTATAGGATAAATATATAAATCACTTATATTAAATAAATCATTCATTAAAATTGACCTATTGATAATAAAACCAGAGTACAAGCTTCTAATGTTTCAATACCCTTTTCATTTGCCATAAATGCTAATTCATCATTTTCAGTACCTGGGTTAAAAATAATTCTTTTTGGTTTCAATTTCAATATATAATTGTAATAGGCTTCTTGATTTTTTGGATTCAGATACAAAGTTATTGTATCTATATCAATGAAGGTTGGCATTCCAATTTGAATTGGAGAACCATCAATACTTCCTGCTTTATTTCCAACCATAACTACTTCATGCCCATGATCAGTTAAGCGATGAAAAGCTTTGTTTGCATATCTTTCAGGATTTTCACTAGCCCCAATAATTAAAGTTTTTTTGCTATTCAACATAATTTAAATCTTTATGAAATGTTTCATCCATTTTATACAAAGCAATGAATGCAATTACAAAGGTAATTATTCCAACAATAATAGCTGCATTAACGGTGGTAAATTGAGTTTCCAAAAAACGAAAACCTAAGGTTAAAAAAATCACTGAACCTCGCACAAAATTTGGAGCTGTAGTGGTAACAGTTGCTCTAATATTTGTTCCAAACAATTCGGCCGCTGTACTCATAAAAACCGCCCAATATCCCGTAGCAATTCCCACTATCGAAACAATTCCGTAAAACATTAATTCTGACTTCACAGCCAATGTAAAATATAGAAAAACACTAATAATGGTCATGATTAAAAATAGTCCTAACACTTTTTTTCTGCTGCTTAATAACTGACTTAACATGCCACTTAGGAAATCACCAAAAGTTATTCCTAAATAAGCAAACATTATAGCTTTTCCAGGATCAGGTGTAAATGAAGTAACACCAAGAGATTTCATCATTTCAGGAGAAAAAGTGATTAATATTCCCATCACATACCAAACAGGAACGGCAATGGCAATTATTCCTAAATATTTGATTAGGTTTTTCTTTGATTTTAAAAGAATGAGTAAATTTCCTTTATGGACATTTGATTTCTTCATTGATTCGAACATTCCAGATTCAAATACACCAATACGCATGATTAACAAAACTAAACCCATAGCCCCGCCTAAAAAAAATGAATAACGCCAATTTGTAATCACATCCCCCATAAATCCTGCAACAACAGCGCCAAAAACACCAACTGTAGCAACAATCATGGTACCAATTCCTCGCTTTTCTTTGCTCATTGTTTCACTTACCAAAGTGATTCCAGCACCTAATTCACCAGCTAATCCAAATCCAGAAACAAATCTTAATAGAGCATATTGCTCAACTGTTTGTACAAACCCATTTGCAATATTGGCTAAAGAGTACATTAATATTGAACCAAATAAAACTGAGAGTCTTCCTTTCTTATCGCCATATATACCCCATACAATGCCTCCTACGAGCATCCCTCCCATTTGCCAATTCAGCAATTGAATGCCCACATTTTTAATTTCTTCTTTGGCCACATTAACTCCTAATATTTCTTTCAAACTGTCTATTCGTTCAACACTAAAAAGAACTAAATCATATATATCTACAAAATATCCAAGTGCTGCAATAAGCACAAGTAAATTGGTATTTTTAGTTGATTTTTTTGACATAATGATTATAAATTTCTTTTAATAATATCTTTTTGATAATTGTCTGAAATTAATTCTGCAATACGATTTTCAATCATAAACCTATAAGTGTATTGAGCTTTGAAATACTTTAAAATATCAGCTGCTGGATTAGCTAATCGGCTATTTGGATTGAACATCGCATCAAAACAATTTTCCATCAGGTAGGCATCAAAATAATTAAACTTTTTAAGTATAGTCATAGCTGCAGTTCGAGTTTGAAATTCATATGAATTGGAAGTATAGTTCACCAATTTATTAAAAAGATCTTGACTTCCTTTTTGAGCTAAATTCATTTCAATCCATTTTAATTCAACATTGCGAGCTCTAACACCAATTATACCTTTTGTAGTTTCTAAATATTTACTTGCATCATCAGGAAAATCAATACATAATTTTTCAAGGGATGAGGCAATAATATCGTAGGAGCTATCTTGTAAAAAAAGTTCATAATGTGCTTTATATTCAGCAGGAATAGTGTGCATTTTAGCAATTACTGTTTTTCTTATATCAGTACTTTTATCAGTAAATGAAAGTCTCACAATTTCTTTAGACTTTACATCATCATCATACATTAACTGTGATAAAATTTCCCCTTTTATTCCATGCCATTTTTCAACATAATATTGATGCTGTAATAAACTTCTTTTTTGTTCCATATTGATGTTTCTAAGTGCTAGCCATGCATCATATCGGTCAATCATAAACTGCGCATTTTGAGCTTGTGCTAGAAGCATTTCCACACTTTTTGGAAAATCTATTTTCTTTGGTATTTGGGCGTTAGGATCAAACAAAACATAAGCTATTTGTTTATTTTCAGTGTTGGGCAAAACAAATTCATGATGATTTTCATTTAGCCAAAACTTCTTAGATTGGAATGTCCCATCTTGATAATAAATTTCTAAAATTACAGGCATTTTAAAAACACTTGTGTAATCATTTACTGTTTGAATTTGATTTACTATGAAATGATGCTCCGATTTTTCTTGGTAATTTTTGGTATTTTGAAAGCTTACTTGAAACTCAGGTTCGCCAGCTTTGTACAGCCATTCTTCCCAAAACCATCCAAGCGATAAGCCTAAAGATTCTTCAAAGGCAACCAACAAATCATGCGAGTCAACATTTTTATAACCATGCTTTTGGAGGTAATACTTAATTGCCTTATTGTACTCTTCTTTGCCCGTAACATATTTCAATGTATTTAAAACTATAGCTCCTTTAGGATAAAATCGGGTGCTACCACCATTGCTTGAGGCTACAGGATATAGGTCTTTACTATCAGCATCGATTGCTGAATTTTGCGAATTCCTTCTCGACCAATCAAAATAATCTTGTCCAAAAATCTCTCGTTCAGCCATCATATTATAGTAAGTAGCAAAACTTTCTTGCAGCCAATGATGCGGTTCACAGCGCGCAGTTACCATATCGCCAAACCATTGATGGGCCATTTCATGTGCATTTACTCCTACATAATTTCTATCATTAAAACTTCTCTTATCAGCACAAAAGAAGTCACCAAAAACTGTAGCAGTAGTATTTTCCATTGCACCATACATAAAATCCTGAACAGGAATTTGAGAGTAGCTTTCCCATGGATAAGGAACACCTATTTCATTTTCAAAAAAATTCATAATATCAGTTGTGTTCCTATAAATGTAATCAACTCTATCTTTATGCTCAGGATAATAATACATTCTTAAAGGAACCCCTGATTTACTTTTTACTTCCTTAATATCATATTCCCCAATTCCTAACATCAATAAATAGGAAGAATGAGGTTTAGTCATTTTATAATGCCATGTTTTTGTTCCATCTTTATTTATGCGTTCCATTGCTTTAGTGCCATTGCTCAATACTTTGTATTTTTGGTCAAAACGAACTATAGTTTCAGTAATCATTTTATCATTTAAATCGTCCCACATAGGTATCCAATAACGATTATCCACACCTTGTCCTTGCGTCCAAATTTGTTTTCTACTCAAATTATTTTTATCATTCCATCCAATAAAATAAATTCCTTTTTTTGGCTTAGCTTGATATTGAATCCTAATACTATCCTGAGTTTCCCATACCAAAGATTTTTCACAAAAAACAATTACCCCCTCTTCGCTAGATTTAAAATTCGCTTTTTTTCCATTTAAAAAAACTTGTTTAATATTTATTTTAGGTGCATCAAAAAAAACTGAATCTAGTGTTTTTCTTAATGGCTTAAAATAGTGAGTCACTTGTCCATTTACAATTCCGGCAGCGGGATCAAATGTTACATCAACAACCATTCTTTCCATGTCTATGTATCTTTCTCTAGGATACTTTTCATCTTCCCAAGCATAAGTTTGTGTTTTATTTTGCGCAAATAAATGTATGCTTATAATCAATAAAATAGTTGATATAAATAAATTTTTCATTGAAAAATAGGTTTATTATTTAATAAAAAAAGGCTTTAGTTTTTCGATAAATTCTTGAGGAGCTTGGCATGGTTTTCCTGTTTTAATGTTAACAAAAACCAATGTAGTTTCGCCTTCATTTAATAATACTTTTTCAGTATTAAACATCTTATATAAAAATTTAATTCTTGTGGATGGTATTTCAGGTATAATGGTTTGAATGCTCAGTAAATCGTCATAAAACGAAGGTTTAAAATATTTAATATTATAGGTTAATACTGGCAGCATAATTCCTGAATCTTCCATTTCCCTATAACTCATGCCAAGAGAACGTAATGCTTCCACTCTTCCAACTTCATAGTAACCTGCATAATTTCCATAATACACATAACCCATCCTATCGGTTTCTGCATATCTTACTCTCAAATTAGTTTCGCTTATGAACATATTTTTTTTCTCAAATGTAATAAGCAATTTCAATTTGCTTGTAGAAATATTTCAAGAATTTAAACAAGAAATTCACAATTTGTAAACATTGAATTCATTAAATAAAACAATACACTATAAATTTAATATCTATAAGATGAAGATTAAACCGTTTTTTTAATGATATTTTTTGATAAACACTACTGAGCAAAATTTGGGAAAATTAATCCCTCAATAACATTTTTTTTCACAAAGCATAATCTAATTTTTACTCTTTTTCATGCCTTATTTTAATATCGAAAGCCTTGTTATTCTTTAACTGTAAGAATATTTAGCAACATAAATAATTTTTATTATAAAATTATTGAAACATACTTTCAATTTACTACTTTTATGCTCTCCAAAACAATTTTTAATTTTGAAAAAACTACTATACTTATTTGTATTATCATTAGTAATTTATTCCTGCAGTAATAAAATGCAGGTTTCCTCTATTCAACCTTCAAGCATTCCATTAAATTCATCTTCCCCAGAAGATGAAAATATAAAATCATTAATTGAACCATATAAAAGTGTGTTGGATAATGAAATGAATGAAGTACTTATTATAAGCACGGCAGAAGCAGTAAAAGGTCAGCCTGAAAGCAGCTTAGGGAATCTAATTGCTGATATTACTTTAATAGAAGCAAATAATATATTGCAAAAAAAGAATTTACCCTTGGCCGATATTTGTATGTTAAACAATGGTGGCTTAAGAACTTCACTTCCAGAAGGAAAAATTACAGTTGGAAAAATATTTGAATTGATGCCTTTCGAAAACGAAATGGTAGTTTTAACTTTATCTGGTGAAAAAGCTTTAGGGCTTTTAAACTATGTAGCTAAATCTAACGGACAACCTCTTGCTGGAGCTACTTTAAATATTATTGATGAAAAACCAGAAAACATATTCATTGGAGGTAAGACCTTCGATGCATCAAAAACTTATCGTATCGTCACATCAGATTATTTAGCTGGTGGTGGTGATAAAATGCGCTTCTTTTCTGAGCCATTATCATATCAAATATTAAATGTAAAACTGAGAGATGCAATAATTAATTTTATGAGGGCTGAGAATAAAAAAGGGAATACCTTAAATCCTAAAACAGATGGAAGAATTAAAAGCAATTAATAATCGTAGAGATTTTTTAAAAAAATCGGTTTATAGCTCAATTGCAATTATTGGGCTGAATAAATTTGATGCTTTTGCCAAGAAAGAAGCAACTAAAATTACAATATTACATACAAATGATGTGCATAGTCACATTGATCCGTTTCCAGATAATGATCCTAAATACCCAGGTTTAGGAGGTGCTGCAAGAAGAGCTGCTTTGGTCAAAAAAATTAGAGCCGAAGAAAAAAATGTTCTTTTGTTAGATGCAGGTGATATTTATCAAGGTACCTATTATTTTAATAAATATGGTGGCGAATTAGAATTAAAAATCATGAGTCAAATGGGATATGATGCTACCACCGTTGGAAATCATGATTTTGATAATGGTTTAGATGGTATTGTAAGTAAGTTACAATTCGCCAATTTCCCTTTTTTATGTACAAATTACGATTTTTCTGATACTGTGATGAATGGTAAAACAAGCCCTTACAAAATCTTTGAAAAAGAAGGTGTAAAAATAGGCGTATTTGGATTAGGAATTGAATTAGAAGGTTTGGTTGATAGAAAAAATTATGGTGCAACGAAATACTTAGACCCTATGGTTAAAGCTGCTGAAACTGCTATTCATTTAAAAAAAGAAAAGAAATGTGATGTTATTATTTGCCTTTCACATCTTGGATTTAAATATGCTGAGAAAAAAATATCTGATGTTGAATTTGCAAAGCAGTCAAGGTATATTGATTTAATTATTGGTGGTCATACACACACTTTTTTAGATAAACCATTAGTTAGTAAAAATAGAGATGGTGCAGCTGTTTGTGTTGCGCAAGTTGGATGGGCAGGAATTAAATTAGGCAGAATCGATTTATACTTGGATAAAAATTCTGGGAAAAAAGTAATTGAAGGAAGCGCCCATACCATTACAAATATTTTTGACATAGCATAACAAAAAATGAAAATTTTTTAAAAATTTTTTTTAAACGTTTATTTTCAGAAAAGTTTTCAATAATTTGGTCACATATGTTGATAAAAGAGGCTTTTAAACAAATTTAAAAAACGTAACCTGCTCAAAAAAAAGCATTTAAAAAGTTTTCAAAAAATCAAGTCTGAAAAATTTTTTTTTACCCTTTTTTATAAACACATTTGTCCTCCCGAATAAAAATATAGAAACAACTCATAAAAAAATATATATCCCTTGAAAGCATCAAAATCAAATCAACAAGTTAATGAGAGCCACGCTCAAGAAGAAAATGGTTTTGAAAAAGTTTGGGAAAATTGCTTACGAATAATAAAAGACAATGTAAGTTCTCAAAGTTTCAAAACATGGTTTGAACCAATCAAGCCAATTAAATTACAAAACAAAGTATTAACCATTCAAGTTCCCAGTCAGTTTTTTTATGAATGGTTAGAAGAACATTACATTACACTTTTACGAAAAACACTTAAAAATGAATTAGGTGCAGATGGTCGTTTGGAATATTCCATTATTATGGAAAACAATGCCAACTCTTCAAAGCCATATACAGTGAAAATTCCTACCAGCAGCAAAAAAGCTTTGTCTAATCCTTCCATCGCCATGCCATTGGACATTAGTACCAATGCTATACGTAATCCTTTTGTGATACCGGGGTTAAAGAAAGTGAATGTTGAGTCGCAATTAAACCCTGCTTATTCCTTTGAAAATTTTGTTGAAGGCGACTGTAATCGATTAGCACGTTCAGCAGGTTTTGCAGTTGCCAATAAACCTGGAGGAACTGCTTTTAATCCATTATTAATATATGGTGGTGTAGGTTTAGGTAAATCACACTTGGCTCAAGCTATAGGTATTCAAGTAAAAAATTTGTTCCCAAATAAAACTGTATTGTATGTCAGTGCTGATCGTTTTATGACACAATATATTGACTCTGTTAGAAATAATGATCAAAACGATTTCATTCATTTTTATCAAATGATTGATGTGCTGATTATTGATGATATTCAATTTTTCTCTGGAAAAGAAAAAACCCAAGATGTGTTTTTTCATATCTTTAATCACCTACATCAATCAGGAAAACAGTTGGTATTAACTTCTGATAAGCCTCCGGTGGAAATGATTGGTATTGAACCAAGATTATTAAGCCGTTTTAAGTGGGGATTAGCCGCTGATTTACAAGCGCCTGATTTAGAAACCAGAATTGCAATTTTAGAAAAGAAATTATATGTTGATGGTATTGAAGTGCCAAAAGATGTAATTGAATATTTAGCATACAGTATTACTAATAATATCAGAGAACTTGAAGGTGCATTAACTTCATTACTTGCTCAATCTACATTAAATAAAAAAGCCATTACACTAGATTTGGCAAAAAGTATGATTGATAAGTTTGTTAAAAATACAACACGTGAAGTTTCAATTGATTTCATACAAAAAGTGGTGTCTGATTATTTTGATTTACCAATAGAATTAATGAAATCAAAAACACGCAAACGCGAAGTAGTGCAAGCTCGTCAAATTGCAATGTATTTCAGTAAGAGTTTAACCAAATCATCATTAGCCAACATTGGGATGCATTGTGGAGGAAAAGATCACGCCACTGTATTGCATGCATGTCGAACTGTAAATAACCTTATGGATACAGATAAAAAATTCAGAAGTTATATTGAAGAATTGGAAAAGAAAATAAGTGTGATTTAGTTAAATCATAAATGTCAAAAAAAGCGACCTCAAATGGGTCGCTTTTTTTATTTATCTATATTAGTAAAAGTTTTTGCTTTACTTTGTTAAAGTATATAATTTAAATCAATTAATGAAAATCAAATTTTTATAATTGAAACCAAATTAATATAGCTAAATGATTGTTTACTCATATTATTATTTTTATGAAACATCTGTATTTAATGTTGTTCCTAATAACAAGTTTATCAACTTTGCAGGCACAAACTATCGACTTTAATTATACTGATAGCTCCAATGCTTCATATAATGTAAGCGATATTAGAAAAATTACTTTTACTGCCGACATCATGAACTTACATTTTAATGATGGTAGTTTATTATCATGGAATGTAAATTCAATTGGATATTATACATACAATGAAACGACCGTTAATGTAGAAAACCATTTAAATATTTTGAACCAATTTAAATTGAATCTTTTTCCAAATCCTACAAATCACTTATTAAACCTTAGCTTCGATTTGCCATCCAACGATAATATTACAATATCAATTTTCGACTTACAAGGAAAGGTTATTATTGAAAATAATTTTGGAAATTTAATTGCTGGAACTTATACAGAAACTATTGATATTAGCACATTAGAGACCAATAGTTATGTATTTAGATTTTCCGGAAATAAGATTAGTTTTACTAAAACATTCATCAAAAATAATTAAACCATGGCAAAATTTCTAACACCTCTTTTAACTGCGGTTATAATTTTAATGTGTATCAAGGCCAGGTCACAAACCATTATGAATGTATATCAAAGCAATGGCATTATTTTACAGTTGCCATTGAACACGATTGATAGTATTACTTATACTATAGGGAGCTTAAACAATATACCCATAGTAGTAACCCAGCCTGCAACTAACATCACAGCAACCACAATAATTGCAAATTATACAATTAGTAATTATGGTGGTTCATCAATAAGTCAAAGTGGCATTTGTTGGAGTACTTCACCTTATCCAACAACCTCTGATAATACAGCTATTGGTATTATTGGAAACCCTTTAATTATTACCGGTTTAACTGCTAATACCACCTACTACTTGAGAGGTTACGCAATAAATAACACTGGTGTTGGATATGGTAATGAAATTATTGTTACAACTGCTTTACCACTTGTAGTAAATAGTGGAGTAGGTGTAAATTACAATGGACATAACTATCAAAGTGTTGTTTATGCGAATGGACAAGAGTGGATGACTGAAAATTTACGCACTGCATTTTATGCAAATGGTGATTCAATACCAAATGTTAGTAGTGAAGCACAATGGACTACCTTAAGTACAGGTGCATGGGTAAATGTATTTAATAATGTACAATACGATAACCCTTATGGTAAATTGTATAATTGGTACGCAGTTTCAGATGTTCGAAATCTTTGTCCCACCAATTGGCATGTTGCCGATACTTCAGATTGGTCTTCACTTATCAATTATTTGGGAGGTGAATTTGTTGCCGGTGGTAAAATGAAAAGCACTGATACTTTATACTGGCCTGGTGGAAATCTTTATGGAAATAATGAAAGCGGTTTGGCTATGTTACCTGCAGGATATTTAAGTCATCTTTGGCTTTTTGATGGATTTGGTTTTTTTGGTAATTATTGGTGTGCTGAGCAAGAGGCTGTAAACACAGGATATATGCTAGGTTTAGTTCCAGATTTTTGGCAGGCGAACATTATTGGAGGTATTCAAAAAAAATCAGGATTGTCGGTAAGATGTGTGAAGAATTAGATGGCATATTTCCCAAGTTAATTTTGATGAATACTTTTGCTGCTTTTAATATTGACTCAACCATAATTACGGATTAAAAATAGCGAGTGACAATACTTTTCAATAAAATAAAGTCATTGAAGACAATTTTACATTTATGTAATATTTCAATGTTTCTTCACTTTCAATCAAAACCTCACCCCACCAACCCCAAAAACATCTCCATCCCACTCCTTTTCTCTTCATCCAACTCATACTGAATATTTGTATTCAAATAATGCGCAACATCCAGGTCATTACCATAAATTTTTTGAAATTTTTGGATTACTATTTCTTTGTTCTCCAAACCAAACTGTAGTGCATTTTCAAAATCATTTAAAAATGTGGAATCAATTCCTTTTCTTCCCATCCAAGCTGCAAAAACAAATGGAAGTCCAGTAAATTTATACCATTCCTCTGAAAGGTCATAAATAAATTGATAATTTTTAAGAAGATTAAAAGTACGGTCACCTATAATTACCCCTGCAGTTGTATCGTTTATTTCATCAATAAAATTAATAGGAGCTTGCAAAAAATTCGGCTTTATTTTCCAATAGTTTTTACTTAAAACTTGCACCAAGGTTACTGAAGTGCGTGAATGAAAATCAAGAAAAACATTTTTTATTTTATCCAGAGGAACATCGCTGCAAAGCAGAACCGAAGCAACTTTTCCCAATGCCCCAATGCAGGTATTGCCTATAATTTCAAAATCCTTCAATTGTGGAATAACAGCAACAGGTACAAGTCCAATATCAGCTTCATTGTTCAATAATTTTAAGGCACATGCCGAAGGAATATCCTTAGATATATTTATTTTTTGATGAATTGTATGATGCTCCAATCCATATATAAATGGCTGCGAATTCAAATAATTTACTATCGATACATTAATTTTATTTTCCATATTTTTCAAACAACAAACATAAACTTATTGTTGGCATGAAAATGTGAATGAAATTTAATTTTTTGATTATTTTTTATTGATAAACAAAAAGCATTTTTATGATATTTGTGGCATGAAACAGCTACTGTTGTATTTATTTTTATTTGCAAACACCAAAATTTTCTGTCAACAAATTACTCAAACTGTTAGAGGTACAATCACCGATGCCGATAGTAAGCAACCATTAGAAGGGGTGGCAGTTATATTTATTGGAAATAATACTGTTTCAACAACTTCTGATGCTAAAGGTAATTTTAAATTACAAGGTATTCCTGTGGGTAGACAAGGATTTCAATTTAGTTTTTTGGGCTATAATGCTCGTACCTTAAATAATATCGAAATCACTTCTGGAAAAGAAACAGTCCTTAATATTGAACTTAGTGAAAAAGTTTTTGAAACAAAAACCGTTGAAATTACTGCCTCAAAGCAAAACAATAGACCCAATAATGAAATGGCTACATTAAGTGTGCGCAATTTCAATAGTGAAGAAACAAATCGATATGCTGGTAGCAGAGGAGATCCCAGTAGATTGGCAGCAAGCACCGCAGGTGTATCATCTGGGAATGATGCGCGTAATGATATTATTGTGAGAGGTAATTCACCTATTGGTGTATTATGGCGCCTCGAAAATATTGATATTCCTAATCCAAATCATTTTTCAGCACAAGGTGCAACTGGAGGACCAATAAGTATTTTAAATAATAATTTATTAGCCAATTCCGACTTTTACACTGGAGCATGGCCAGCCGATTATGGTAACAAAAGTGCCGCTGTGTTTGATTTAAAACTTAGAAATGGGAACAATGAAAAAAGAGAATTTACTGGACAAGTAGGTATTAATGGATTTGAATTAGGTGCAGAGGGTCCATTTAAAAAAGAATATAACGGCAGTTATTTGGTTAATTATCGATATTCAACTTTAGATGCTTTTACTGCACTTGGAATAAATTTTGGTGTTTCAGGTCAACCCCGATATCAGGATGTTTCATGGAAAATTAATTTGCCTACTTCAAAATTGGGCACCTTTAATTTTTGGGGAATAGGGGGCATCTCCAATATTTCTTTGCTTGATAGTGAGAAAAAAAGTGGTGATTGGGCATTTACCAATTCAGGTACAGATTTAGTGTATGGATCTCAAATGGGTGCTTCAGGTGTTTCAAATACACATTACTATAATCAAAAAACCTTTGGAAAATTATCATTAAGCGCCACAACTGCTTCCTTTATTGCCACTGCTGATACGATTGCCTTAAATAAAGAAAAATTTAGAACATTTAGTAGCAATTCAACCGATAATCAGTTTCACTTACAATACCTTGTAAACAGTAAAATAAATAGCAGAAATTTAATCCGTTTTACCTCTACCTATTCTTCATTAAATTTAAAATATAAAATTGGACAATTTGATAGAACTTATGGTTTATTTATTGATTTACTCAATGAAGACAGTAATACTGGTTTATTGCAAGCGTCATTAAGCTGGCAATTTAAATTAAATGATAAAATTATCATCAATAGCGGTATTCATTATCAACACTTGTTTCTGAATAATACATATGCAATAGAACCAAGAGCTGGATTTAAATGGTTGGTAAGCAAAACACAATCGCTCAATGCAGCTTATGGCCTACATAATCAAATGCAACCATTAATAAATTACTTTTACAAAAGCTACAATTTCAATACCAATACCTACACCCAAACAAATAAAAATATGGATTTTACCCAGAGCAATCATTTTGTGTTGGGTTATGAAAATGTATTCAATGAACACTATCGTTTGAAAATTGAAAGCTACTACCAAACACAATCAAAGGTTCCAGTAAATGGAGCGCAGTCAGATTATTTCAGCATGCTCAACCAAGGAAGCGATATCGGTGGTTTGGATCTAGTTGATTCACTAGTAAATACTGGTTTGGGTAAAAATTATGGTGTAGAAATTACATTAGAAAAAATATTTCATAAACATTATTATGTACTCTTCACTACCTCACTTTTTGAAAGTTTTTATCGTGGTAGTAATATGGTTTGGCACCATACTGCCTTCAGTGGAGGGTTTGTTGGAAATATACTGGCCGGGTATGAATTACCTTTAAAAAGTGGTAAATACAAATTGTCATTTGATGTAAAATCAACTTTGGCTGGCGGTAACCGTTATGTACCTATTGATGAGGCTGCGTCACAACAAATAGGTAGAGCTGTTTACATAGAGGAACGGGCATTTGATGAACGCTTTAAAAATTTTAGAAAAACAGATGTAAAAGTGGCTTTTAAAATCAATCAAAAAAAAATATCACAAAGCTTATTTGTTAGTTTAGAAAATATTTTCAATGCCAAAAATGTACTACGACAATATTATGATCCAAGGTTAGGTAAACTAAAAATTGAATATCAATTTGGTTTATTTCCTATTGGTGGTTATAGGATTGAATTTTAGCGTATTATTTATTCCAATATTTGTGCTTATTATTGTATTTAAATTAGAATAACAATTGCAAACAATTATCGAAAATAATATTAATAAAGCTGTTCAATTTTTGGATGCAGGAGAAGTGGTTGCTATTCCTACTGAAACCGTTTATGGTTTAGCTGGCAATGCATTTGATTCAAGTGCTGTAGCTAAAATTTTTGAAGCTAAAAATCGTCCGTATTTTGACCCTTTAATTGTACATACTTTTGAACTAAATCAGGTATATCAATTGGTAACTGAAATACCTGAATCACTTTTAAAATTAGCCGATAAATTTTGGCCTGGCCCTTTAACTTTATTATTACAAAAAAAAGAAATTATTCCAGACATTGTAACTTCTGGATTACCCCAGGTTGGAATTAGAATTCCTCACCAAAGCTTAACCCTCGAATTATTAAAGCAATTAAAATTTCCTTTAGCTGCACCAAGCGCAAATCCTTTTGGTTATGTGAGTCCAACCAGTGCACAACATGTTTTTGATCAATTACAAGGTAAAATTCCATACATTTTAGATGGAGGAAATTGCAAGGTTGGCCTTGAATCAACAATTGTTGGTATAGAAAAGGGAAAAGTTAACATTTTTAGAATTGGAGGTTTAAGTATTGAATCAATTGAAGCTGTAATAGGGAAAGTTAAAATCAACATTAATCAAGGCGATAACCCTGCTGCACCAGGCATGTTGAGCTCTCATTACGCAACAAACAAACCTATAATTATTGGAAGTATTGATGAGAACTTGGAAAAATACAAGACATCAAAGATTGGAATAATTTCTTTCAAAAATAACTATTCTAATATAGCTTCAAAATATTGTTACACGCTCTCCGTTAAAGGAAATGTGAATGAAGCAGCTCAACAATTATTTGCCGCAATGCGCAAACTTGACAACAGCGATGTTGATATAATTTTGTCGGAAGTTTTTCCCGATGAAGGATTAGGTAGGGCCATTAATGACCGCCTACAAAGAGCCTCATTTAAAAGAGCATAAACTTTTGAACACTAAAAAACCAACTTTAGCCGCCTTACAAATAACCCGCTTCATTGCGGCATTTTGTGTTGTTGCCTATCACTATGGAAAAACCTCATGGCCTTTCAATCGGGGCATATTAAATACTTTTATTCAAAACGGTGGCTTTGCCGTTAGTTATTTTTTTGCTTTATCAGGATTTATTATGATGTATGCATATTATAATGAAAAAATCGAAATCAATAAAAAGGAATATTGGATTGCACGCATTGCACGAATTTATCCAGTTTATTTTTTGAGTTTTTTGTTGGTGCTTATTTGTATGTTCATTTTTAAGAATAGTAAAACTAATGCTTTTAGTATTGTTTTACATGGATTATGTATGCAAGCATGGAAGCCAGGAATTTCAATGGAAATAAATTATGTATCTTGGTCAATTGCAGTTGAATTGTTGTTTTATTTTGTGTTTCCATTCATTCTCAATTATTGGAGAAATAAATCATTAAAAATAATTATATTACAAGCTGTAAGTTTATGGGTAGCAAGTTTAATTCTCCATGTTTGGATGGCTATTCATCTCTCTTCGCCTGAAAGATATAATTTAGGACAATTTATTGCTTTTTTTCCTCCTTGGCACCTCAACAGTTTTGTCTTAGGCGCAGCTGCAGCAATAGTTTATTTAAAGAAATTAAATAATTTGGCCTATGTAAAATATTTTAGTCAGTCATTTCTTATTGCCAGTATAATACTAATTTATTTTCTCTTTATACATCAGCCTATACCAATGGGATTTTTAACTAATGGTGGTATGATTCCTGTGTTTTTATTCATGATTATTGGATTAGCATTAAACAAAGGCTTCACCGAAAAAATTCTTTCTTTAAAACCCTTGGTGTGGTTGGGTGAAATTAGTTATGGATTTTACTTATGGCAGTTTTTTATATTCTTATTATTTGAGCACTTTTTACCTGGCTTTAATCTCAATTTCAATACTACCCAGTTCTATTTGTACATCATTTCACTGCTTTCATTTTCAGCCATAAGCTATCACATTTTTGAAGTTCCTATCAGAAACTACATCAAATTAAAATTTAAAAATTCATACTAATTGTTCAACAAAGTGGCTTTATGATGCAGTTGTCGCAATTATTTTGTAATATTGAGGTCATATGAAATTTTCCGACCTAAATATACATGATTCACTGAAGGAAGCTATTACTTATATGGGATTTGAAAACCTCTCTCCTATTCAAGAAAAAGCAATTCCTAGTATTTTACAAAACAAAGATTTAATTGCTTGTGCTCAAACAGGTACTGGTAAAACTGGTGCATTTGTTTTGCCAATTTTAGATAAATTGATTGATAAAAAAAACAAAGAAACTGATACTCTAATCATTGTTCCAACACGTGAACTAGCTATCCAAATTGAACAGCAAATACAAGGTTTATCCTATTTTATTTCAGTAAGTTCCATGGCTGTATATGGCGGTGGTGATGGTAAAGAATGGTTGTTGCAAAAAGATGCCTTAATTAATGGTGCCGATATAATTGTCGCTACTCCAGGGAAGCTACTTTCACATCTCCAAATGGGTTATGTCAACTTCAAAAAAGTAAAACATCTAGTTTTAGATGAAGCCGATCGTATGCTCGATATGGGTTTCATTGAGGATATTCAACAAATAATATCTCATTTACCTAAGGAACGTCAAACGCTTATGTTCAGTGCTACTATGCCAAATAGCATTAAAATTTTAGCAAAAAAAATTTTACATAATCCTGAGGAAATAATTCTCTCCATTTCAAAACCTGCCGAAGGTGTTGAACAAAATGCCTATTTAGCTTTTGATACGCAAAAGGACAATCTTTTGGTCCACCTATTAAATGAAAGAGTAAATTATGACAGTATAATTATTTTCACATCTGCTAAGTTAAAAGTAAATGAAATAGTGCATTCATTAACAAAAAATGGATTCAAGGCAAAAGGCATTTCTTCAAATTTAGAGCAAGAAAAAAGAGAACAAGTATTGCAAGATTTTAAATCAAAACATACTCGAATTTTAGTCGCAACCGATGTGATGAGCAGAGGCATTGATGTGAAAGAAATTAACTTGGTCATTAATTATGATGTACCACACGATGCCGAAGATTATGTGCATCGTGTTGGAAGAACTGCCAGGGCAAGTACTAAAGGTGAAGCCATTACATTAATAAATCCAAGAGATATGTTTAGATTTTCTAAAATTGAACATCTCATTGAAAAAGAAATTCCTAAACTATTGTTACCACAAGATTTTGGTGAGGGTCCAATATGGAATCCTCAAAAAGAAAAACCTAAATCTAGTAATGGTAAAAAAAGAAATTTCATAAAAAATAAACCCTCACAAAAAAAAATTGAAAAGCCAAGCATTTAAATTTTAAACCTGATAGCATCATTGAAAATTATTATTAAAAATAAAATTATTAGCTTAGTTTTAATATCTCTTGCTTTATTTAATTCTTGTAAGGATGGTATTTCAAATAATTCAAAATTTAAATCCAGTCAATTAATTCATAACGAAGTAAAAAAATCAAAAATGCAAATAGAAATATGGAGCGATGTGATGTGCCCTTTTTGTTACATCGGTAAAAGAAAATTTGAAAAAGCACTAGAACAATTTTCTAACAGAGAAAACATTGAAATAATATGGAAAAGTTTTCAACTTAATCCTGATATGAAAACAGAGCCTAATAAAAATAGCATTATAGCCTTGGCAGAACAAAAAGGTATAAGTATTCAAGAATCCAATGAAATGCACAAATATGTTGTTGAAATGGCAAATAGTGTTGGATTAAAATACAACATGGAAAAAACCATTGCGGCCAACTCTTTTAATGCGCACAGGCTCACACATTTTGCTAAAAGTAAAGGTTTGCAACTCGAAATGGAAGAAAAATTGTTTGAAGCATACTTTATTTTGGGGAAAAATATTGATGATAAAAATACACTTATTGAAATTGGAGAATCTATAGGTCTAAATAAAGTAGAATTAGAAAAAACAATGTATAGTAATGATTACGCAGCAAATGTAAACAATGATATATATGAAGCTCAACAAGTAGGTGCACGTGGTGTTCCGTTTTTTGTTTTCGATAAAAAATATGCTATTTCTGGGGCTCAAGAAAGTTCGACCTTTTTACAAACCTTAGAAAAGTCATTTACAGAATGGCAAAAAAGCAATCCTGAGAAAGCCTTAAAGATAGTAGATGGTAAAGTTTGTAGCCCCGAAAAAGACTGCAAATAGCATTGAATTATGATGACCCAAAGCAATATTAATGTAAGCAAAAAATACATTTTTGTTCTGCTAATTGTAATCGTTTTTGGAGACCTAATATTTTCATTTTTTCAACATTTAGCTATGCCACTTGATGGCGATATGGCAGGTGGTATTGTTCCAGCTGAAGATGTAAAACCAATTTTAAAGGACCCATTTGGGATTACAGTATTTACTCAAAACTTATCCTATCCAAATCCTAATAGATTTTTTGCTCATTTTATTTTTTATACCTACTTTAACTATGTACCTAAATTACTTCAACACTGGTGCTCACCCATACAAAGTGTGTACCTTTCATGTGCTCTTGCTAAAGTAATTATTCAGTTGGGGTTGATCACTGTAATTGGCATTTTTGTCACACGAAGCTATAGAATATTCTCTTACGAAAATATAATTGCTATGGCACTTCTTACACCGCTTTTTCAAACAAATGGATATAGAAGTTATATGGGTATCATTGACACTTCAATAACTTATACTTTTTTTTATGCATTACCAACTTTAATTTTAATGCTATTTTATTTGCCATTTTACTTTAAAATTGAACAAAAACAAGGTTTTCTTAGGTTTTCATTTACAGTTTTTTCTCTTGCATTTGGCATCATTACAGTTTTTAATGGCCCCCTAAATATTGGAATAATTGTAATTGTGACTGCGCTTTATGCTTTAAAAAAATTTCAAGACACTACGCAAAATAAAACAAGTATTCAGTACATCATATTGTCTGTAAAAAACACACCATTAACAAGAATTATTGTATTTGCATTTGTGTGTCTATTGAGTTTTTACGCATTTTATCTTGGAAAATTCAATACCATTTTTATTGGCGAAAACCTCTCAATCCTTGATAGGTATTTAAGATTACCCAAAGGCGTATATTTTATCCTATTTCAAAAAATTGGATTTCCTTTATTGCTATTGGCAATTACAATCAACATTGTTTTGCTCCATAAAAATAAGAATAAACAACAATGTCATGAGGCATTGGCTCTGTTTAAGTGGCTTGCTTGGTTTTGTCTTTTATACTTATTAATGCTACCTCTTGGTGGATATAAAGAATATCGCCCTTACATTATTCGATTCGACACCTTTATGCCTGTAACTATTACACTTTTTTTTATTTACGTTTATTCTACATTTATGTTGATTCAAGATAAGCAACTTCGTTCTTCAAATTTTTATTTGCTTTTACCTATGCTAATTAGTTTAGTTTTTTTTAATGCCGACAAGGGAGATTTTCATAAAAATGATGAAGAAAAAGCCGCATTAAATTATATTGCCATGAGCAAAGAAAATATAGTTCAATTAAAACACAATTGCACAATTATTTCTTGGAATAAAATCAATGATCCTCAAAAATCTGCATTGAATGGTGAACTGCTCTTAAAATGGGGTATTATTAATAAACACAAATTATATTATCAAAAATAATTGTTTGATTGAATAGCGTCAAATTAACTAAATAGTCGTTGCTTAAAAAGTTATTTTTTTGAAATAACCATGATGTTGGCCTGCGAAAATGTCCTAGTAAGAAATATGATAGAAGGCGTTAAGTTAATTAGGAATTAAATCCCAAATTGGAAGTGTAATTTCATCTACAATGAAAAGAAAAAATGTTTGAGGGGGCAGCGTTTGCTTAGCTTATAGCCTTTCATTTAATTTTCTTTGTCACTTTTCATGAAGTCTTGACCAAATATTCATACGTTTTTTTATTTGGTATTCATACTTTCGCTTTTGCCAGGTGGAACATTTGTGTCATGATACAAGAACTTGTAATTAGTCGTCCCTCAAAAAGTCATTTTTAAACGGGAGAGATGTTGGCCTT
>DAORKI010000048.1:0-25475 GCA_035439485.1 Bacteroidia bacterium | reverse complement strand
TGCGACCTCCTGGTCCCAAACCAGGCGCGATGACCGGACTACGCTACGCCCCGAAAAATTATAATATTAAAGAACTATTTCTTTTACCTTTTTAGCGGTGAGGGCGGGATTCGAACCCGCGGTACAGTTACCCGTACGACAGTTTAGCAAACTGTTCCTTTCGGCCTCTCAGGCACCTCACCTTGCCCTTCCTTTTTAAAAAGGTTTGCAAATGTAGAAACTAAATTGGCATCCACAAAATTATTTTTCTTTTTTGTTTAAGGTGGCATTGGCCCAGTATACATCAAACAGGGGTTTCCATCTCCAAAACACTTCTTATACACAGTGATTATCAAATCGTTGATATCTTGATTGAGCTGTATGGTTTGATAACAATCTGCCCAATATTTTCTCATACATTCATCTCCACTGTATTCAAAATTATTTGCACTTTTAAAATTCTCAAGTTGTAAAGGCTTAGTTTGAAAATCCTGAAGCACGCAGTAGCTGCCTTGCTTTAGTTGAAAACTAAAACTTCCAGTTGAATCCACCTTAATGGCATCAATTACAGGGTTTTTGGCACTATTGGCATCACCCTTTTTTAGAAAAAAATATTTATCGAGACATGGCTTAGGTTTACTAATCTCTTGCAACATTTCGCGCGAAGGTGCAGCACCACCACAATAGCTTTCAACCATTACAATTTTACCACTTAAAGTAAATGTTGGAAGTGCAGGTGCTGCTTTCTTTTTAGCTTTATGATGCTTATTGTGTTTTTTCTTTGTTGTCTTTTTTTTGCCTTGTTGTGCATTAACATGACTTGCAAACACCAAAAATCCACATAAAAAGAGAGTTATAAGTTTAATTATTTTCAATTTGTTTATTCGAATTAAAGTATGAATCATCAAGGTATAATTTCATTAAAGGGCCACTGGTTAAGCTTGTAACAAGGGCCATAATAACCAAAGCTACAAAAATGGTTTCATTAATCAATCCCGCTTGTAATGCTAGTGTACCTAAAATAATTTCCATGGCCCCACGAGCATTCATTCCAAAACCAACAGCCAATGCTTCTTTTCTGGTAAATCCACCCATTCTTGCCCCAATGGAAGCTCCCGAAACCTTTCCTATATAAGCAACAACAAGCACAAGCAAAACTAAACTCAAATTAAAATTTTCAATAAAATTTACCCTCAATCCAATAGAAACAAAAAATAGTGGCGCAAAAATGTTAGTCACAAATTGATATATGATTTCGCGTGCCTTTTCCTTTAAATGAACTGAATCGCCAATAGCTATACCAGCAATAAAAGCACCTAAAATGGCATGGATACCAATACTTTCAGTAAAAGCTGCCGATAAAAAACAAATTCCTAAGCTAATACCTAACACTCCCCCAGGCCATGATAATTTTTGCTGCATCCATGGCATAATTTTATCTAATACTTTACGACCAATAGTGAGCATGAATAAACCAAAACCTACAATATACAAAATGGTGTATGAAAAATCATTTTGCACTTCAGCATTATTCATTGACGACAAAATGAATGAAAAAATGAGCCATCCTAACAAATCATTAAACATAGCCGAAGCAATAATAATCATTCCAATTTTAGTTTTAAATAGCCCCATATCAATTAATATTCTAGCTATAACTGGCAAGGCAGAGATGGATAAAGCAGTGCCAAAAAAAAGAGCAAACAATAAGCGATAATCATCTGATTGTTTAAACCATTGTGGATAATACCAAGCCGAAACAAAACCAATAACAAATGGAATAACCATGCTTAAAACACTAGTAAAAACTGCTGCTTTACCTTGTTTTAGTACCAATGGTAACTGCACCTCCATACCTGCAACAAACAACATCATAACCACTGCAATTTTTGTAATTGCATTTAGCGCAATAGCAGCATTTCCGGTGCTTGGGAAAATGTAATTACTTATTTCAGGTGCAAAGTTTCCAAGCAATGTTGGTCCTAACACAATTCCAATAGCTATTTCACCCATGACCACAGGAAACTTTACCCCGCGAGCCATTTCTGAGGCAATGCGCGACAATATAAGCATGGTAGCCATGCCAATTAATAAAACAACTAAATCGTGATGTGAAATTACACTCATATATTAAACTCGAGAATGCACTATAAGCAAGTTACAGGGCATATCAGCCAGAACATATTCAATGTCATGTGTAAATATTCTGTCAAAAATTCCTAAGTGAGTATCAGGTGAATTAAAAACAATTAAGTCATAATGATTTTGACGTGCAAAGTTACTAATAGCATAACCTGGTTTTCCTTGCACAATCTTTAATTCAATATTTACATGATCGTTTTCAATTGAATTAATGAGTGCATTTAATTTACTATAATCTTCCTCCTGCATTTCTTTCTTAATTTTTGATACTTCAGGCTCAGTGCCACTTTCGGCAATAGTCATACTTAACATTGGTGTACTAACTTCTTGTACTACTGTAAACTCCGAAACTTTCTCATGTTTAGCTAAATAGTGTGTAGTTTTTAAAGTATGTATTGTTTTGGGGTTATCTATTCCGTTCACTACTATTTTCCTCATTTTTTTAGGATTAATAGAAGGGTTGGTAAGCAACAATACAGAGCATTTTGCCCTTCTGCTAATGGTACGTGCTATGGATCCTACATAATATTTATATAAATTTTCCTTCTCCAGAGCCCCTAAAATCAAAAGGTCAACAATGTAAAGTTTGCATAGTTTTAAAATGGTATCGATAGGCTCACCTTCCATCCAAATTATTCTATATTTTATTTTTGTGAATCCTATTTTGTTCAATAATTTGTCGAGCACTTCCTCATGATGGGGGTCTTTTTTGCCTACATGGATAATTACCAATTGGCCGCCAAACATATTGACCATTCTTTTAGTTTCCATTAAAATTGCCTCTAAACGTGGCGAAAAGGCAATGGCAACAGCCACTGTTTCAAATGGGAAGGCTGGACGTTTTTTTAGCTTGGAGTAGTCTGGTTCCATAAATGATGTCTTTTTTGAACAGAATAAATTCAATTTTAACGAAAGTAAATGTAAGCAAACAAATCCAATCAAAATTGCATTTCAATAATTTTTTTTTACATTTTATAAAACTACCAGATGAGCAAATTTGTTTTATCTTTGTAGGCCAAATAAATCCATGTTCGAAAAGAGACCGAAATTAAGTTTTTTCATTTTAGGGATGTTCTTTGGTGCGCTGTGCGGTGGAATATTGGTTTATTACAACTCGGTAATAACAAATGAAAATAAAATCTCTGTAAATTTAATTCCACAAATTGTTAAACAAGTAATTGGTGTAATAAACACTAAAAATGTTGATGCCAAGGACAGCAGCAATATAAATACAAATGCCACAAAGCAGGTAACTGCTCAAAATGATGCAACTCCCAAGGATGAAACTGGTGAAGAACTTTTAGAAGCCAACAATGAATTTGAAACTGAAGAAAATGTGGTGGTAGATTCATCAAATACAAACAATTTTGAAGAACCTATTACAATTAAAAAAGAAGAGTTATTAGTTTCAAAAGAAATATCAATTCAATTCATTGATATCAACAATAAAGTAAATAAAAATGATTCGCTTTTAGCAGTTGTAAGTGGCACCAAAGATGAATCTAAAAAAGGGAGTCAACAAAAAATATTAGTTGAGTTCTGGAAAAGCCCTATTAATTATAAAGGTTATCAAGCTTCAAAAAACAAAATAATATGTTTTGGATTGACAGAAATTGAGGAGGTTAAACTATTTAATATAAAAAATAATTTATACTTGAAGTATTTCGATTCGGTTTACAATATTGAAATAACAAGTGATTTCAGCAATTACGAGAAAATTACAGATGCCAATACATTAAATTTAATTAGTAAATTAAACCCATAATTGAAAATCAAGTTTTATAAATATCAAGGAACTGGCAATGATTTTATTATGCTTGATGGTAGAAACAAAAACTTTGTTATTCCTTCCGAAAAGCTAATTAATCAATTATGTCATCGACAATTTGGCATTGGTGCCGATGGCTTAATTGCAATCATTAAAAACACAAAATATGATTTTGAAATGCTATACTACAATGCTGATGGCAAAGCAGGATCTATGTGTGGCAATGGCGGTAGATGCACAATTGCATTTGCTAAAAAATTAGGATTAATTAAAAATCAATGTAAATTTATTGCCTATGACGGTTTACACGAAGGCAAAATTGACACAAAAAATAATGTGGTAAACCTTAAAATGAATGATGTGCAAGGCATAAAAACTCATGGTAAAGACCTTGAATTAAATACAGGATCGCCACACTATGTTGTTTTTAAAAAGAATATCAAACAGATTGATGTATTTAATGAAGGAAAAAAAATAAGATATAATAACACCTACCAAAAGCTAGGAATCAATGTTAATTTTGTTGAAATTGTGAATAACCATTTAAAGGTTAGAACCTACGAAAGGGGTGTTGAAAACGAAACATTATCATGTGGCACTGGTGTAACAGCTGCCGCTATAGCATACGCTAACAAAGAAAAGACAAAAAAAAAATATCAAATTAAAATACACACACCTGGAGGCAAGCTTTCAGTAAATTTCAAAACTTCTGATCATAAGTTATTTACAGAAATATACTTAAGTGGGCCAGCCACCATGGTTTATCAAGGTGAAATATCTATCTAATATGCAGGCATTAACTTCAACCAATTTTAATTTTCCAAAACAAAAATCATTTTATAAAGGCAAGGTAAGAGATGTATATAATATCAATGATGAATTATTGGTAATGGTTGCCACAGACCGAATTTCTGCCTTTGATGTTGTATTACCTAAAGGCATACCTTACAAAGGGCAAGTACTAAATCAAATAGCTGCTATGTTTTTAAAAGCAACTGAAGATATCTTGCCAAATTGGTTACTCGCAAGTCCGCATCCCATGGTGAGTATAGGCCTACATTGCAAACCTTATAAAGTTGAAATGGTAGTGAGAGGATACTTGGCTGGACATGCAGCAAGAGAATATAATTCTGGGAAACGAGTTTTGTGCGGTGTATCGTTACCTGAAGGATTAAAAGAAAACGATAAACTTCCTCACCCAATAATTACACCAACAACTAAAGCAGCTGAAGGACATGATGAAGACATTTCAAGAGAATCAATCATCTCACAAGGAATTGTTGCAGAAAATGAGTATCGAAAATTGGAAGAATATGCTTTACAACTATTTGCTAGAGGAACCGAAATTGCTGCATCAAAAGGATTAATTTTAGTTGATACAAAGTACGAATTTGGAAAATACAGGGAACAAATTCATTTGATTGATGAAATTCACACCCCAGATTCATCAAGGTATTTCATTAAAGAAGGCTATGAGGAAAGGCAACTTAAAGGTGAAAAACAAAAACAATTATCAAAAGAATTTGTGCGCGAATGGCTTATAGCCAATGGTTTTCAAGGAAAAGAAGGTCAATTAATTCCTGAAATGACAATGGCATGGGTGAATGAAATTTCTGAAAGATATATTGAATTATATGAAAAAGTAAGTGGTGCGCATTTTGTAAAGCATAACAATGCAAATCTTTCTACTGAAATTGAAAATGAGATTAATAAATACCTTACCAAATAAGTTAGCATTATTTAAATATAATTACTCAAATTAAATTTTAATTTTGCAGTGCAGGTCGTTCTATCGCCTTTTGCTTGCAAAGGGAGGAAAGTCCGGGCAACATAGGGCACCATACTTCCTAACAGGAAGGATTGCAAGGCTATACCTTGTGATACAGAAAGTGCAACAGAAAACAAACCGCCTTAAGCAATTAAGGTAAGGGTGAAATGGTGGTGTAAGAGACCACCGGAACACAGGTAACTGTGCCGCATGGCAAACCTTATGGGTTGAAAGACCAAATAAACCACAGTAGGTGCTTGCACCGTAGAGCTGCCCGCTTTATTTATTGCAAAATAAGCTGTGGAGGGTAGGTTGATTCAGGTGTTAAGTGATTAACATCGCAGATAAATGATAGAACTGCAAGGCAACTTGCAGACAGAACCCGGCTTACAGACCTGCATTTTTTTATACTTTACACCTTTTATGATAAGAGTTATTCTTTTTCTTTTAATCGGATTGAGTTCATTTGCTCCACCAAAAGTAAGTTTTAAAAAGACGCAATTGAAGTATGCCAGAGTTAAGGCAGCATATGAATCGAAAGAAAAAACTGTTCAGGCTTTATACAAAAAGCATGATTTGAATTTAAGAAATTCATCCATTTTTATTCGTGTATTTAAACAAGAAAATGAACTTGAGCTTTGGGCTAAAGAATTAAATTCGACACGTTTTAAAAAAGTTAAAACTTTCGCTATATGCGCTAAAAGTGGCACTTTAGGCCCAAAAAAAATGGCTGGTGATGGTCAAGTACCCGAAGGTTTATACACCATTGATCGCTTTAACCCTGTCAGTAATTATCATCTATCATTAGGGATAAATTATCCCAACAAGGCAGATAAAATTAGAGCAGGTTTTTTTCCACCTGGCGGTGATATTTTTATTCATGGTGAATGTGTTACCATTGGCTGCATGCCACTTACCAACGAATTTATAGAAGAATTATATATTGCTTGCATTGAAGCCAAAGAAAGCCAACAAAAAGAAATAAAAGTTGAAATTTACCCATGTAAGCTTAACACACAAAATATATCTGTACTTAAAAAGCAATATGCTAAAAATAATGTTAATTTGAAACTATGGAGTGCCTTACAAAAGAGTTATCAATATTTTGAAAAAAACTATTTTCCTGCAAAATATTCTATTGATGCAAAAGGTAATTATTTGGTTATAGATTAATATATAGGTATTTTTAAACTGCCACAAATACATTTAGCGTAGCTAAATGAAAATTTGCTTCAATTGTTTTCAAATAAAAATTAACTTCGCATTCATAATATCTTCAATTTAAAAGACCATTAATTCAGCCGCTTCACATAAAAATTCAAAAAAGTTTACATTGCTTAAACGTGATGTATTTGGCCATATTATTCCTTTAAAAAAGGCATTAATATCAATTATTGGTGTACTCACTTTTCCAAGGTTAAATTGGATCAATAAAACAAGGATTAGTGGTACTGAATTTCTAAAAGATTTACCTAAAAACAAAGTCTTGTTTGTGAGTAATCATCAAACTTATTTTGCTGATGTTATTACTTTAATACATATTTTTTGTAGTAACAAATGGAATTTTAAAGATAAAATAAAAAACCCAGTTTACCTTTTAAACCCTAAGGTTGACACCTATTTTGTGGCAGCTGAAGAAACTATGAAAAGTGGATTTTTACCTAAAATTTTTGCCTATGCTGGTTCTGTTTCTATTAAAAGAACTTGGAGAGCCAATGGCCAAGAAGTAAATAGGCAGGTTGATATGAATGACATAAGTAATATTGGCGAAGCACTTGATAATGGCTGGGTGATTACTTTTCCGCAAGGTACAACAAAAGCTTTTGCACCGGGTAGAAGAGGCACAGCGCATATTATAAAAAAATACAAACCAATTGTAGTTCCAGTAACTATTAATGGATTTAGAAGAGCCTTTGATAAAAAAGGATTACTGCTCAAGAAAAAAGGAGTGACTTTAGAAGTAAAGTTTAAAGCTCCTTTACATATTAATTACGAGGGTGAAGCCGATGAAATTCTGAACCAAGTGATGAAAGCCATTGAGCAATCTGATGAGTTTAAAAATCCTAATTTCAACAGCGAAACATTAGAGAAATAAACTAGATTATTTTCTTAAAACGTTTAAAGTGTTCTTCCAAATGCATGGTACAATTTAACAACCATTGTTTGTAAATTAATTCTTTTTCTATTTCACTCAATTGCCATTTAATAGATGATTTACGTAATTTTTCAATTAAGGGTAACAACACCATACCAGCCGCAACTGCCACATTATAACTTTCAGTAAAGCCATATTGCGGAATACAAATTTGGTCATTGGCATGACTTAAAAATGTTTCGCTCAGTCCCTTGCTTTCTTGACCGAAACAAATAGCCATCGGTTGAGCAATATTAAGTTCTTCGAGCTTCTTTGTAGCATTGGGTGAAGTAACTATTAATTGATAACCTTTTTGCTTGAGTGCTTTAATACAATCTAATGCATTATCTGACTGTTCGGCACCATACTTAAAAGTATCCATCCATAAATGTGCACCTTTTGAAACACTTTTTTGAGGTATGTATTTGATATTGCCATATACTAAATGAGCCTCCTGAATACCTAATGCTTCAGAGGTACGCAATATGGCATTTGTATTGTTGGAGTCTAAAACATTTTCAATTACCGTAACTATATGTCTGGTTCGAAAAGGTAATACCTGAGCAATCTTTTTTTTCTTACTTTCAGGCAATAATCCTTCTATATATAAAATAAATTCCTGATGATTTAAATAGTTGATTTGCTTTGAATTTACTTGCATAAACTTACTTTTCAATACTTAAATTCCATCCCATAATCGCTCTGTCATCTCCAGTTGAAACTAAGATGTTTTCATAATCTAACCACAATAATTTATTGACAGAATTGATATGCCCTTCATTTTTTTCTTTATCAATACGATATAAAAATTGTAATTTGTTGGCATCCCAAATTTTAATAGTTTTATCTCTTGAAGCAGTGGCAAACAAGCTATTTTCTGGGTTAAATACGATATCATAAATAGCATAATTATGTGCTGGTATTTTCTCCACTATTTTACACGATGGCCATTCAGTAATATTTAAATGGGCATCTCTACCTCCACTTAACAAAATATTTTTGGTTGGATGTTTAATTACTTTGTTGGCCGACAAATTATGAGCATAAAACTGATTTATAATTTTTAAACTTGGGAATTCCAAAATTTTGATGTATCCATCGCCACAGGCAGCAAGCAGTAATTCTTCCTTTTGTAAATAACATAGACTTCGTATTTTTTGCTCAGTAATTTTTTTACTTGAAATCAATTCAAAATTGGCTTCATCAAATGCTGCTATTGTACCATCACCTGAAGCGGAAACTATAGCATTAAATTTTTCCACTTTAATAATTTCAAAAACTGGAGCATTAGGATGAAGCAACAAATTTTTAATTTCTTTTTTAGCAGTTAAATCAATTACATGTATGGAGCCACCACCGCTACCTGCATATAAACGATTGTATGCTACATCAAAAAGTAATTCATAAACAGCGAAGGGCATACTGGCTGCAAAATTATCTGCACTTTTGTTTTCAACATTCCATCTCGCAATCATTTTATCACTGCTTCCTGTGTATATCATACGTGCATTATCGCTCTTCGTCAATGCATAAACAGAAGCCTGATGGCCTGTCAAATGAAATAGTTTATTTACTATAATTTTCACAATAATTAAATTTCAACTTAAATGGGCCAATTGGCTTAATGGATTATTCATTTTAAATTTCAAATAGTCATTTCTTCAATTAAACTTAGCTCTAGGATGAAATTGTATGATGGTATCCCTTAAATACTCTCTATCTAAATGTGTATAAATTTCAGTTGTGGTAATGCTTTCATGCCCTAACATTTCTTGCACAGCTCTTAAATCGGCCCCACCTTCAATTAAATGCGTTGCAAAGCTATGCCTCATAGTATGTGGACTAATGTTTTTGTGTAAGCCTATTTTCTGTGCTAAGTCTTTTATAATAATGAATATCATATTTCTGGTAAGCTTAGCTCCTCTCCTATTTAAAAATAAAATATCCTCATATTCTTTTTTAATGGGTAAATGTGTTCTCACGTTTTCACGATATAACTTTATTGCCTTTACAGCTGAACTCCCAATGGGTACCAATCTTTCTTTGCTTCCTTTTCCGGTAACTTTGATGAATCCAATTTCAAAGTGAAGATTAGAAATTTGTAAATTCACTACTTCACTCACACGTAGGCCCGAACTGTACATAGTTTCTAAAATTGCTTTGTTACGCATGCCTTCTGGCAGCGATAAATCAAGGGCTTCTATAAGTGCGTTTACTTCGTCAACTGATAAGGTGTCAGGTAGTTTCCGACCTAATTTTGGTGTTTCAAGAAGTTCAGTGGGATTTTTTAGAATTAAATTTTCAAGCAATAAATATTTATAAAAGCCTTTTAAGCCGCTTATAATGCGAGCTTGAGAGTTTGCAGATAATCCTAATTCATTAATCCATTTTATAAATTCTTTTAAATCAGAAAAGGTAATGCCTAAGGGAAATTGCTTGAGTTGTTTCATATCAGCGTATTGCGCCAACTTATCAACGTCATGAATATAAGCCTCTATCGAATTAGGAGAAAGCGATTTCTCTAATTTTAGAAATGATTTAAAGCCGTTGATGTAAGAATTGCTTAGCACTTTTAAATTTTATTTTTCTATAATCAGGTATGCTTTAATTTATGTTTACATAATTTGTAAATCAATTTTATTTTTCCAGAATTATATTCTAACGTTAAAGATATTGTAATTTAATATATGGCATAATTAAATCCTGCAGTAATTCTTGGTAATTCATTAAAAAACACATTTTGTTTAAACATGTTACTTACCCTATACATTCCAAAAACACTCCATTTATTTATTCCAAATCTAAAAAGTGCTCCATAGTTAAGTGGCAAAAACCAATCGTGCTTTTTCAATAAATATTCACCTTTAACACCTTCTGGAGTGCCTTTAGGATTCTCAAATTTGTAATAATGTGTACGAGCAAAACTCCATTCTCCATAGGCACCTAAATCTATGTACTTTCCAAGTGTATTCCCGTGTTTTCCCATATTGATACGTACCCAAGGCTTTAGTTGTAAATTTCTTGTATATAATCTTTCTTTAATTAGAGTTGAACCTGGTGGTAATGCATAATAAGAAGTATCCTTAACATGATAATTTCTGTAACTAAAAGCCAAATCATAACCAATAGAAAAAATATTTCCTAATTTTCTTTTTTTAAGCCACCCAAATCCGAATTCATGACATTTTAGAGGGTCAACAATTTTTGAATCGGGTACTACTCCACCAATTATCAAATAAGAATGTGAAAACTTTCTTGAATTGGGCCCTCTATCTATCTTTAAAGTGTCTTGTTTAAGGTTATGGTGAATGATTTGTTTTTGCGCAAAAACATTTTCAATAAAATAAATGTAGCAACTAAAACCTAGCCATAAGCTTATCGATAATTTTTTCATCATATTCCTTTTTAAAATGTATAACTGGCAGTATAGCCATTGTAGTGAACCATTAATTTTTGTCCTTTTTTGTAAAATCTGTTTTCAAATTTCAACACTTCCTTCTCTTCGGCACTTATTAAATAATAATCTAAAATTACCCCCTTATCATTTTCAATGTGATAATATACAGGTAACTTACCATTTGTTATTGAATCAATTAAATTAATTTCTTTTAATTTAATAATTAAACCATCATCACGTAAGTCGAAATCAAATGTTGGCAAAGGACTTTCCTTAAGTTTTAACAATTTTGCTGCTTGTGGCACACCAAAACCATGCATATAATCAAAATAGGGATACAAACTTGAGTTATGTTGAATTAAATCAAATAATTCCATTGGTTTGCCTTTTAAATTAGGTTGTGATTGTAAAGCGCATGCAGCAAATCCTGAAACCAAGGGGCAAGCAAAGGAAGTGCCGTCTACTTGCAAAAATCCTTTTTTGTTTGTAGTTAAAACATGTCCGAATGCACAAACATTGGGTTTCATTTTTTGCTTTGAATTTGGGCCAATGCTACTGAAAGAAATATGGTAACCAGTTTCAGGGTCAATTCCACCAACAGCCATAACGCTATCAACATCGGCTGGAGTAATAATAAATAACCAAGGGTTGCTGTATTCATTTCCAGCGCTGTTAACTACTAACATTCCTTTGCGAACAGCCATTCTTGCTGCCTTGGCAACCAAACTTGTGTTGCCATTCATATCTTTATAAAAGTATCGTTCAAATGAATAGCCTAGGGAACTGCTAATAATGTCGGCCCCATTTTTATCGGCCCATTCAGCCGCAGCTAACCAATACTCTTCTTCCTTAAAAGGTTCTCTAACATTGTATTCTGTAAGAGCTAACATTAATTGGCAATCAACAGCCAAACCTGTTTGTACTTTACTTGCATTACCCGCTACACAGCCTGCAGTCATAGTGCCATGACTACCACCTTGATAAACATTATTATTCTTTTTTAAAAAATTCCAAGTTTCAACTATTCTATTTTCAGCCCGGTGTTTGTCAAAAGCCTCATGTTTATCGAGCCCGGGGAAGCCCGCATCAAACATCGCCACCCTTATGCCTTTTCCTGTAATTCCCGCTTTGTTAAAAGCACTTAACCCTAAATTTTCCAATTGGTTTGCGGCCAGTTTTAAATCATTTTCTTTGAGTGTATTAGTTTTTGTTTCATTATTTGACATAGGTAACAAAGTTCCATGCACAGCGCCTTCAATGCTGCTAACAAAATTGAATTTACTAATTTCATTCAATTGTTCTTCTGTGCTACCCCATATTTTTATGGCATTCATCCATCTGCTTTCAATGGTAATTGAATCACAAAGAATTTTCACAGCATTCACATAAGTGTTATTAAGCGGAAAGTCGGTGCTATCATGAATTGGAATGCCAGCATTAATTCTTCTTTCAATTGTATTTTTATGAAAATACTCATAAGGATTAAATGTTACATTTGTTTTATCTGTAAAGAAAACCCAATGGGCTTTGGATTTTTGTTCATGCTGTGCAGAGCTATAATTAAGAAACCCAACAAGAAATAATAAATATAAGTTGAATTTAATTTTCATCATCAATAAATAGGGATTTAATTTCAATACTCGGCACCATACAACTTTCTTTTTTTCCAAACCATTGGTATCTGTTTTTTGCGATATAATCATATACTTTATTTCTAACGAATTTAGGTATGATTATTAATCCATATAGCAATGGCCACCATCCATTCAGATATTTCGTAACGCGCAATGCGCCAGCACTTTTTAAATAAACTTTGTCATTGTCAATAAATATTAAAGAGCCAAAATAAAGTTCATTTACCCCAAATTTGTTCATTAAAATTTTGCCTTTTTTAGATTGAATTGAGGCGTATTTGATAAGTTTATTTTTATCATGTTTAATAACAAACAACACTGATGAATTACAAAGGTTGCACACACCATCAAAAAGCAAAATTTTGTTGTTTTGCTCAAGCATTCACAGCAGTGTGATCTGAATAAAATTTACGTTGTCGTATATGAAAATGATTTCCTTTTGCCATCACATGTACAATCATATTTTCTATTGAAAGAGGGGTACCTTCTTCAACATCAGCAATATTACTGTGTTTGATATTGTGTCCATCAAAAATTAAAATTAAACCTGAGCCTATTGCTTCCATATTATTTCCTTTGGTAACTAACACGCCAGTGTCTTCACCTAGACCTATTCCAATACAACCAGGATTGCCTGCAACAGCTTGAGCCAATCTACCAAAGCGGCCTCTCTTTACGAAATGTGAATCTATAATTACATTATGCAAAAAGCCTAATCCGGTTGTTATTTTCACTTCCCCTTTTAATAATGATTCGGTACTACTTCCTTGATAAATCATGGTATTACTCATTGCCATGGCACCTGCACTTGTACCAGCAATTACAAACTCCTCATGGATATATCTTTCATGCAATATACTTAAAATTTCGGTGCCTCCAAAAATCATGCTTAATCTTAATTGATTGCCTCCAGTAAACATAACTCCATCGCAGTTTTTAATACGTTCAATGAAATCAGTTTTTAAGCAATCTTCACGTTTTTTGATGTGCATTACGCCAACATTATTTGCACCCAATTTAGCAAATGCATCAATGTAATTTTCTCCAACTTCTTCAGGTATCATACTTGCAGAGGTAATCACCTCAATTCTTGATTCCTTGTCATTTTTTAATTCTTTTAATATTCTTTTGAGAATGCCAAATTCAAAAAAATTGAGATAATCTTTTGGTTCAAAATCCTTTTCAATATCTGTTCCTTTATCTTCGTTCCCCCCCACCGAAATAAGTTTACCTTTAGGAATTTCCATAATTTTATTTTTAATTAATCTTCAAATATATAATTAGCTAATAAAACGAGCAAAAAGAAATATTAAATTTGCTATGTTAGTAAGTTAATAGATTCCGCCTTAGGCCTATATTAGCAGTAATTTGAGCCCAGCTATGATTAAAACAAAAGCCAATAATTTTTTAAGAAAATCTGTATTTTCTAGTTTGCAGCCCCATTGGCTACCTAAATAACCAAATGTAAGGGTGGCAAGCAGTTTCAAAGCAAATGCATAATTAAAAAATAAGCTAAAGTTATTCATTGCTATTAGGCCTGCAAATGAATTTACCGCAATAAACAGGGCTGAAATACCTGCTGTTTGTTTTACATTTTGCCATCCAAAAATCAACAAAATAGGGCTCAAAAATATGCCACCACCTACACCTGTTATTCCTGCTATGAAACCTAATAAAATAGCTATTAACAGGGCTTTCAAAAATGTGTATTGAATTTTAAAACGTTCTTCAAAATGCTTAAAAATTCCTAACAAGTATATTACTGAAAAAAACAAGAAAAGAGCCAATAAAAATTGATATTTACTTGTATCTATTTCAAGAGAGGCGCCAAAATAAGCCATGGGAGCGGCCCCCAGACCAAAAGGTAAAAAATACTTCCAACTAAAAAACCCTTGTTTAAAATAATGGTAAAAAGAAAACATGGCCACACCTAAATTCATGAACAAAACAAAAGATTTCATGTCATTAGAGATAAGTCCGAATAGCGCAAAAACCGCAATATAACCACTAGCACCACCATGACCAACAGCTGAATAACAAAAAGCAATGAAAGCTAAAGAAAGCAATAATAAAATTTCCATGATTTCTGTATAAAAATACTTTAATTATTTCTCTACAAATTAAAGCAAAATACAATAGTTGACTATCTTTGTAACATATTAAATTTATGCTAACAGACCAATTTGGGCGCCAACACACCTACTTAAGAATTTCGCTTACTGATGCTTGTAATATGCGTTGTACCTATTGTATGCCGCTTAATTCCTATCATGGAACGAAAAGTAACAAATTAATGTCGCCCCAAGAAATTTATGAATTAGCAAATATATTTGTTAAAAAAGGAGTAACAAAAATTCGATTAACTGGAGGTGAGCCTTTGCTGAGAAAAGACTTCAGTGAAATAGTGGCTGCGCTTTCTAAACTACCTGTAAGTATTGGTTTAACCACCAATGGTCTTTTATTAAACAAGCACATAAATACTTTAGAAAATTATGGGGTTAAAAATATTAATATAAGTTTAGATAGCCTAAATGCCGAAGAATTTAAACGAATTACACTTACGGGTGAATTGGAAAAAATTATTAAAAACATTGATGTTTTATTAGCTAAACAATTTATAGTAAAAATTAATTTGGTGATGATTAAAAATGTAAATGAACATGCTATCATTGATTTTATTAATTGGACTGAAAAATATGCATTAGATGTTCGCTTCATTGAATTTATGCCCTTTGAAAAAAATGATTGGAATAAAGAAAAAGTATTAGGCTATGAAAGTGTATTAACTAAGTTAATGAAGCAATTTGACATCATTAAATTAGATGATGATGAACATAGCACTTCTCGCAATTATAAAGTTAAAAATTTTTTAGGCAATTTTGGCTTTATTTCAACTGTTACTCAACCATTTTGCGAAGGATGCAATAGGTTAAGAATCACTGCAGATGGAAAATTGCGAAATTGTTTATTTGCCAAAAATGAAACAGATTTATTAACTGCATTGCGTAATGGCGGTAATATTGAATCACTTATTCAGCAAAATGTAATTAGTAAAGCTGCCGCCTTGGGTGGAATGAATGATTTACATTGCAATAGTGAAAGAAGTATGATTCAAATTGGCGGATAAATTAGTAATTTCAAATTATACCCTCACCCCTATCACCAAAATATCATCAGTTTGTTCCATATTTCTAATTATTGTGGAATAAAACAATTATACTTTCAAATTGAAACAATTTACAAGTGTTCCAAATCATCTAAGTCTTTGTTTCTTCCAGCTGCTTTTTTAGCCATTATCAAATCTCTAATATCAATCATTTGCACATGAGTACCACCAAATTCAACAAGACTTGAACCTGAATAAGCTTCGACAAAAGTTAAACCTTTAACTTTTGTGAGCAATTTAATGCAAACAGGAGGTCTTCCAAAAGAAAAAACATCATAATTTTTAGTATCCAAAAATTTTGTTTCCGACATATCAAACACATTCATTCCAAAATCATTAAAGGCTGCTAGCAATCTTTTATAATTATCACTTGTTGCATGAACCCAAATATCCATATCGCCAGTAGTTCTGTTATAACCGTGATAAATAACTGCATAACCACCTACTAAAATATATTCAACTTTATTTTTGTTTAAAGTGACGATGAACTCAATAAAATCCTGATTGAAAACATTAGCCATTTTTTCGCATACTAAAAATATTTTTTTCCATAGGCACTTGACTATTTGAATCAATTCCATAGGCAGTGCAAATTAAATACCAGGCAGCATAAATTCTTTCATTAGGAGTTTTTGCAAGCCAATATCCTTTGTCATTTGAAGCCTCTTCAAATGTTTTAATTGCAAATTGTGTTTTGTCTAATCGGTACATGGTTCATCAAATTTATTAAAATATTTTAAAATCAAACTTTTGATATTAAATTATACCCTCACCCCTATCACCAAAATATCATCAGTTTGTTCCATATTTCCTCGCCATTCTGTGATAAAGTTATCTAAATAGTTGCCTTGTTCAGGCATTGTCAAATGCTGTATACCTAGTAATATTTCTTTAAATCGCTTGGTCATTAATTTTTTGTCGGCAGGGCTGAACTGGTCTGCGAAACCATCGCTCGACAAGTAAATGGTATCTCCTTTTTGTAGTTGTATTTCATTAAGCTGAAAGGTTTGTTTGTCATCGGTAAGGCCTCCAATGGCTGCTTTGGTGGCTTTGTATTCGAGTAATTCGTATCTGGCTTTTGACGTTTCGTTTTGCTCAGTATGTAAACGGATGATCCATAATGGTCGGTAGGCGCCAGTGTATTTCAACATGTTAGCTTGATCATCAAAACAACATAAGGCAATGTCCATGCCATCTCTGGTACTATCATCATCAATGCTTTGCTTTAAGGCTGTTTTAATACTTCGATTAGTAAATGATAAAATTTCATCTACATTTTTCGTATGTACTAAAGCATCATTCAACATATCAGTTGCCACCATACTCATTAGCGCCCCTGGAACACCATGGCCTGTGCAATCACACGCTGCAATAAATTTTTTATTTTCTACTTCTTGAAACCAATAAAAATCACCACTAACTATATCTTTGGGTTTAAAGAGAATGAAGCTCTGAGGGAAGGCTAATTTAATTTCTGATAATGGCGGCAACATGGCTTCTTGAATTCTTTTAGAATAATGGATGCTTTCTTTTATTTCATTAATGTTAATAGTTAATAGGCAATTTAATTCTTTTACCTTTTTATTTTGCTTA
The DNA here is from genome assembly GCA_035439485.1 of Bacteroidia bacterium. GTDB lineage: Bacteria > Bacteroidota > Bacteroidia > UBA4408 > UBA4408 > CAIKXD01. Next base: position 7,894 of record DAORKI010000048.1, on the reverse strand, counting down.
AATAAAACAACTGAAAAGCCTATAAATGTGATAAGTAAAATCAAAACAAATAAGAATTTGTTTCTTTCATTTTGTAATTCCAATGTTTTATTTTTTAGTTTTTGTCTTAAATCATTTACTTCCTTTTTTATAAAATAATTTTCCATTTCTTTTTCATACACACCTTTTTTGATTTCAGCAATTAATAACCTATTGCCAGTATCTGAAGATAGCTCTTCTATTCTTTTTTTACCTATGTATATAAAATCTTTATTGATTCTATAAAGTTCAGCATATAGACTAAGGGTATCTGTGGCATTCTTTAGTTTTGCTGTCCTTTTTTCCAGAAGTTGCAACTTTTGCCTGACTTTTCTTTCTGCATATATTTTCAAGGTATCAAATCCAAATTTTTCAAATTTTTTTTTGGTTGTTACTGGCAATAAATTTGAAGCTTGCCTTTTAAAAATAACCTCATCTATTTTACCAATCGCTCGTATTTCATTATCCATACTGTCCATTTCATCAATCACATTATTAGCAATTAACTGGAGTTCCTCTGTTTGTTTCAAATTTCCTTCATTCATTTCATAAAAATTTTCTTTAACAGAATTGTTTGTGTCTGTATTATTTATGTTTAAACCAGAGCTTGCATTTTGGATTAAAGGATTACTTTTGTAATATGCATTTCTTGAATTTTTGGCTCTTTCAACCATGTCTTTATACATATTAGTACTTTCTATTTCCCAGTTATTGAGTTTTTTAATTCTTTCTAATTTTCCATTACTTGAGTAATAATAATTTCCACTATAATAGGATGCACTCCTATCTGCCAAGTAGCATGAATCTAACAAAATATTAATAGTATCTGGCGAAGATTGACTGAATTTAAATTTGTGATACAAAGCATAAAAATCACATATAATTTTTTTCTTAAAAAATCCAGGACAATCAATAATTAATTCAAAAGCTCGGTCCTGTACCGCATCACAAACTGTAACAATTTCCATATTTTTATACCCATCAATTGAAATTAAGGCGCTGTCTACATGATCAGAACTTCCGCTATAAATTACCTTACCATTATTTATAGTTTTGCATTTATGAAAGGTTTTATTTCCATCTCTAGCTTTAATTAAAAGATAGGTAACTGTTTTTCCTCTTTCAAATGCAATTTTGCCCTTTTTTTCAATCGTTTCAATTTTAAAATTTAATTTATTGCCTTTATAGTCTGATAAATTACTAATATCTTTAAATCTGTTTAATTCTTCTTTAACCTCAAATTTTTTATAAATTGAATTAAAGGCAATGTTGGCTTTATAAAAAATTAAATTACTACTCTTGTCTGGCTTAATTATATCATAATTAATCAAACAATCAAATCTATATCCATACCCTTTCTTACTTGGATTAGAAATTACTTCTCGAGTATCTACAACCAAACCAACAGGATATCCTTTGAAAATGGCAATAATGTGAAATTGATGGCCAGAATTCAAAATTACTTTTAATCTTCCATTTACATCCGAAGAAACTTCTTTGATTAAAACATTCTCTTGAAAAATTTTAACCTTTACTTCTTCTCCTACCCTTGTGAATGCATTTTGGTAATTAATTAGGAGATTTAAAATCTTTGATGAATCCTCCTGCTGATAATTCTGATAGAAAACAGTTTTAAACAATGAATTTGCATTGCAATATTTAGCTATTGACAATATAAAAACAAAGCATAGAAAAGCAACAAGAATGATACGAGATTTTACATTTTCGAATCGTAAAATCAATGAATCAATTTTATTTTGATTACTTCTTTTCATATATAACTTAAAACTTGTAAACAAAAATAAAAAAATACATGGATTTTGAGTATTAAGTAAAAAAAAGAATCTGTTTACTCCGTAATAATAATTTCATATCACACCCTCACCCCTATCACCAAAATATCATCAGTTTGTTCCATGCTCCCTCTCCACTCATCAATATATTGTGCTAAAAATTGCTCTTGTTCTGCCATACTCAAATGCTGTATGCTTAGTAATATTTCTTTAAATCGCTTGGTCATTAATTTTTTGTCGGCTGGGCTGAACTGGTCTGCGAAACCATCGCTCGACAAGTAAATGGTATCTCCTTTATGTAGTTGAAATTCATGATTAGTAAAATTTTTTTCCTCCTCTTGCATATGTCCACCTATGGCTACTTTATTGGCTTTGGTTTCGATAAGTTCGCCATCCCTGACAAAGTATAAAGGTCGATTGGCACCTGCAAATTCTAATTTATGCGCATTTAAATTTAATTTTAAAATGGAAATATCCATTCCATCGCGCGAATCACTTCCTTCAGTATCTTGTTTTAAAGAGGTGGTGATTTCTTTGTTTAATTCATTTAAAATTAAATTGGGATGAATAATGTTGCGCTCGTTAACAATTTGATTCAATAAGGTATTCCCAATCATACTCATGAATGCTCCAGGTACACCATGACCTGTGCAATCAACACAGGCTAAAATGTTCTCTTCGCCTTTCTGTGCAAACCAATAAAAATCACCACTAACAATATCGCGTGGTTTGAACAAAACAAAGTTTAAAGGAATATATAAATCAATATCTGATCTAGATGGCAAAATGGCCTCTTGAATTCGCTGTGCATAGGTAACACTATCTAATATTTCTTGATGTTTTCTTTCAATTTCTTGTTTTAAAATATTGATTCTTTCCTTTTCTTTATGCACAGCCGTGCTGGTTGCCCAAAGTTTTTTTACTTTCTCATCGAGCTTATTTTTGGAAGTTTCGAGCTTTAATTTCTCTTCATTTAGCTTAATTATTTCTTCATCAACCTTCTTCTTCTCCTTATAAACAGCTTCACTCATAGTCCACATGCGCTTGTTTTTTTCGGCAAGTTTTTCCTTTTCAAGTGTTAAATTTCTCTTTTCAATTTCAATTTCATGAATTCGTTTTTCAATATCAGAACTTAAAAATTCATGTGTTTCTATATCATGATTTCGCTTCAATTCAATTTCATGTTGTTCTTTTTCAATCGTAATGAGTTTGCTTCTTTGTTTTACAAACAATACAATCAACAATACAATTGTACACAACAAAATAATGGTAAAAAAATTCATGCTAATTTGTTACCTTTTGTTCTTGAATGAAGCGCTCGTAATTTTGTTCGTATACTTTGAAACGTTTTCCAAATTCTCTACCAATTTCGGTAACATCATTTGAATTAGCTTTTAACCACTGCATGGCTTTAGGTTGTTCATCAGAGTAAACCGATGGTGCAAGGTCAATAAACTTAAGAGAAAGCCATAAACCCGTTACTACATAGGAAAAATACACTATTTTGGTGATTGACGACATGGAATTAAATAATGTGTTAAATTCCTTTTTCATTATTATTTGCAATAAAATTAATGTGATGGAAATAAAAAGGAAAATTAATGTAATATTGGTAATCAGGTTTGTACCTGGCCAATGCTGTATTTTGAAGGCAGTGCCAATAACGCTTAATCCAACATAAATATAAACTGAAATTTGAAAAAATGTTTGTACGGAAGTTTTGATTAATACTAATTTTATTCTTGTAAAAATTTGATATAAATAGGGAAATGCTATAAACATACTTGAACCAATTAATATTCCTGCACCAATTAAATGATTGGCTCTCAGATATAAGGAAATAGGTAAAAAAGAAAGGAAAAGTAATTCATAATAATCAGCAAAACTGATGACAGTTATTTTCGACTTCTTTTGAATGTAAAATAAAATTAATGGGAGAATTAAAATATTGTATAAAAACCCTATAAACATGGACAAAACAAATATAATTATTAAAGTATCGCCTTTGTCGTAAATCCAAATAAAGATTGATAAAGCTGGAAAAATTATCATTAAATGGATGAAATAACCTAATTTTTTGTACTTAGCTACATTGATTCTTATCAATTCTAAAAGTAAAATACCAATAATTATCATGGCATAAGTAACCATGACAATACCGTATTCATTTTGGGCAAAGCTGGCAAAAAAACCAACTAGGCAAAGGCAAAGTAAAAATATGATGAGATTTGTTATTTGTTTCATTTTAACCTATTCCAAACTATTTATTTTATAATCATTGCTTTGAAATTCATATTGAAAATCTAAATTGAAATAATTTGTTTCGTTCCATTCACCTTTCCAAGCGTTAGTTTTATTTTTATTCGAAAGTCGAACGACCTCAGTTTTAATAATTTGATTGATTAATATTAACTCCTTTGTTTCTGAAACACTTTCAGGAATAAGTTTTTTGGCTTTATAATAATTGCCATTTTCTGCAGTACCTAATACCCAATTGTTAATTGCCATTGGCTTTAGTAGTTCAGGTGTGTTTCTGTATTTCTTCTTTGCTTGATAACGCTCCGCTTCATAGCCACCAATTTTACCGAGTACACGATATAATGCCATTCCCATTTTACTATCATTACTATAATTTTTCAGTAATTCGTTCAAAAAGAAAAAAGTATTTTCAACACCTTCTCCATCCTGCAATTGGTAACAAATTTTAAGTAAAATATTTTTTTTTCTTTCGATATCTTTTACAAAGTTCAATAATTTAACGCATCTCATGGTATCAGATTTTTGGGCCAATAAAATTGCATTAGCTTCAATCCAACTATATGATGCATCATAGTCTTTGTTATTCATTTTAAATACAGAGTCAAGTTCTTTATTAGCCTCCTTTATCTTATTTTCTTTCAATAAATGGTAAGCCATATTAAGTTTAATTTTTAATCCATTAGGATCACTTAAAATAATACTTTTATTCTTTTTATAGTAATCATTTAATATTCTTAAAACTGCATTTGTCTGATCGTCCTCTCCAAAAGCACTAAAATCGGTAAATACTTCCATATACTTTGGTGAACTTATGTAGCCTTCATAATTTTCATGAGTTAAAAAATCAATAAATGGCGAAAAGCTTGATTTTCCGGGCAAAATCTGTAATCCTATCATTGTCCTGCTACAATTATATTCAAAAATTTCATACTCATTGTGAAGAAACCCACTTAAAAACCATTTATAATTCGGAAGAAATGCATTGCTCCAATTAATTTTGTCGAAATAATGATTTAAATTTTGATGCTCAAAACTTACAGATTTAAAATAATTCAACCCAGCCTTAAAGTACATTTCAGCTTCATTTATTTTATTCAAATAATTTGAATAATAAAATCCTCTTTTTTTATAAAACACAGCTAAATTCATTTTTGTACTGTCAGATGGTGTGGCTTTAAGTAATATTTTTTCGCCTCTATCAAGTAAAGACATGGCACCTATCTTTGGAATAAAACATGTAATAAAAGAACTTGGAAAATTTTCTTTGGTATTCAATCTAAGAAACAATTGTTGCACCGATAATCCAACAAACTGTGCCATTTCATATTCATTTTGGGAATAATTTTCTAATACAAAATCAAAGTCTGATTTATCATTACTAAAATTTCTGTAAAGTGTTAAGTAAATATCTAATGGCAAATAATTTCTTTTATAAAATTGATTGGAATCAATTAAAGCTTCAATTTTTGATTTAGCTGTTATATCTGATTTAAATTGAGTAGCATACAATAAAGCCAAAAGATGAAATCCACCTTGCTTGGGCAATGCACCACAATTGAATTCATAAGTGGTGTTACTTTTAAATATGGAGTCAAACCTAACTCTAGCCTCAACATCACTTTCAATAGGTGATAGCAAGTGAATTAACTCACTGAAATTAGGATTATCATCAATAGCAATCATTGTAGCAATAGTATATAATACATCCTGCTCAACTAATTTTTTTTGATAATAATTTGATTTGATAGCTTCTGACAAATACCACTGGGTTTTAAATATGACTTTATCTATGATGGTATCAACAGAATTTTTGTATGTTAAACTGCCATTAAGCTTTATTTTTGCACAGATACCTAAAAAGTCATTCAAGCGATTGGCTCCATATTTACTTAATTTGACGAACTGCTTTTTAGAAATTTTGTTTGTTTTATTAGATATATCTTTTTCAAAATTAGTATATAAATATTCAAATAACTTAAAAGTGTATTCTCCCTTCTTATCAAAAGTGGTTGAGTCAATTCTTGCTACACAAATGTCTATCATAGCGTAACCAATGTCAAAAGCTAGGGTATCATTTTCAAGCTTATCTAATAATTGTTCAAATTCAATATTATTTCCATTAAGAAGGTTGATACGGTCATTGTTGATTAAAAATTCAGCTTTGGCTTCAACAGTTACATTTTTAGATTTAAGCATTTCTTTGCCACTTAGCAATAATTCATTCAGCACATAATCGTTTTGTTTTTTTCTGTAATCAAAATAATAATAGGTACATAAACTTATCAGTAAAATTACTCCTGCAATTATACCTAAACGATTAGCGCCATATTTTAAAATTGTTTTTGTAACAAATAATCTTTTGGCACTTTTATTTAAAAACGATTGAACTTCATTTAATTTAACTTCTGCTGCCTTCAAACTTCCATCTTCGCTGCCATTGAATTTTTCGTATCTATTTATCCAATATTGGGAAGGTTTCAAATTTTCGTACCATTGCTCGAAGTATGTTAAGGGTCCTATAGGAAGTAAGTATCCACTGTTGTACTTACTATTAATCCATCGATTTAATTGCTTATCAAAATCAAAGTATGTTTGTACATTGTCATTTTCTTCATTAGCCCATTGGGTACATTTTGTCCAGTTTCGAATTAAACTTTCATGAGTAATGTCTAGCACTTTATCAGGGGCCAAAGGTTCATACCCTTGTTCAGCATCAACAAAGGGTTGAATAAAAGTGTTTCCTTGCTCGCGGTAAACAAATAATAACTGATCAACTATTGAAGTAGTTATATTTTTATCATTTATAATTTCTGTAATTTCTTGCAGCGTCATACGGTTGCGCACTGCCCTTGATGCATCAACTTTTGTGAGACACTGAAATACTGTTTTTATAATTTTTTGTGCAACATCAGCATCAATTGATTTACCAAACTTTTCTTTATAAATGGAATGGGCTGTAAAAAACAATTCATTGGCATGCGCATTTAATACATTACTTAATGATGGTTTTTCAAGTAGCTCCTTTTTGTATGCAGGAATAGAATTAAACCAATTTTCGAATTGTTGTTTATCTTGAATCGTCAACATTTTAGCAGACAAACCACCCACTTTTGCTAAATGAATTACGTCCAATACTTCATTACCAAAATCTGCTGCTTTCCATACTTGATGCAAAGCGTGTTGTAAAATTGGCAACTGATCAAAACCATCGGTTAAACTATTCAACAATGTTTGGGTTAAACGCTTGCTAATTTTGCAACCTGCAAGTTCCGCTGGACCTTCAATCACTTGCTCAATTTCCTGTCGTTTTAAACGTGGAACAAAAAATTGCGAATACCCAATGGCTTCAGGCAAACCTCTAAAAGCCGCACATTGCCCAATATAATCACTTCGCATAGTGCATATAATATATATGGGCAATTCTTGTGCTGCAGCAATTTTGTAGGTTTCTAAAAGTAGATTAATTGTTTTTTGACTTTCAATACTTGGAATCCCATTTTGATAATTCTCTGGATTCGTAAAAAACTCTTCGAATTGATCAACCAACACCAACAAATTAGCGGCCTTTCGCTTTTGTGCCTTTCGCCCTTTTTCATCTGCTTGCTGCCATTCAGATTTTGATTCGTCAATATAAAAAGAAGATGCCTTATATAAATCACAAAGGGCACTAAACCCATATCCTAATTCTTTTTCTGTTTTAACCTCATCAGTAATTTTTAACTGCTTGCAAATTGAAGCTGTTAAATTCCTTAAAGGACTACGCTCTGGTCGAAAATCAGCTACAATCCAATTGTTGTATTTGGCTTTAAAAAATCCTGCTTTGG
>DAORKI010000047.1:24435-25671 GCA_035439485.1 Bacteroidia bacterium | reverse complement strand
AAAACTCACGCCCACGCCCATAACAATGAATAAAAATTTAGTTGAATTAATTACTGAAGTAAGCATATACTCTGTGCTTCTACCCATAGCTTTTGGAATAAAAGGATTCAGAACGAATCCTTTTATTTTAAATGCATTTTTACTCTATTTAATTTATGGAGGGTTAATTGATATTGTCTCTGATTTCATCAATGAGCCAAACATTATATACAACTCCTTCACCTTTATCCAAGTATTATTTTTTACCTGGTTTTTATACCAAGTTTTTAATCAAAAAAAGCTATTCAAGTCTTACGTTGTTTTGAGTAGCTTTTGGTGCGTATTATATTTCTTTTGCCACTTTTATTTGTTAGACGATTGGCAGCTCTTAAAATTAAGCTCCTTATTTGATACCATGGCAGTTATCGTTACTTCCTTTATAGCTGCTGCCGCTTTGGTTAATATGGTTAAAGACGAATTGGCCCTTACCAAAAACCCCATTTTTTGGTTTACTTTGGCCGTATTTTTTTATACTTTCTGTACCTATTTTATTGTTTCATTTATTGCAAAAGTCTCTTATCGCGAAAAGCTATGGTGGATTCACAACTTAGCTAATATTACCTCCTACTTAATTTACGCTTATGGTTTTTGGCTTTCTTCAAAAAAGCCAGTTTCACAATAGCTTTTGAAGCATAGTTACATCAAGCAATTTATCGAATTTTACACCCACACTTTTCATTACGCCAACCACTTTAAAACCATTTTTAGTGTGCAGGTAAATACTATGTTCGTTGCCTTCGGTAATGCGCGCCAAAATAGAAACCAGCTCAGTATTTTGTGCTTCAGCTAAAATAACTTCAAGCAATTGTTTGCCTATTCCGCTGTTGCGAAAATCGGGCAAAATATATAATGATATCTCGGCAGTAACATCATAAGCTTTTCGCTCACTCCATTTGTTAAGTGCGGCATAGCCAACAATCAGCCCGCCTTTTTGTGCCACAAACACAGGGAAGTTTTCATCTCTATTTTCGAACCACTCTATGCGATTTTGCAATGATTTTGTTTCGGTATCAAAGGTGGCTGTGGTATTTAAAATGGCTTCATTATAAATTTCCATTATGGCAGGCACATCTTCTTTTATTGCTTTTCGAATCGTAATCATGATGTATTTTTTTTCAAAGGTACGGGCATTTTTAGGAAATGAATGTTAATCAAATTTAAAATTTGGCTTGAAAATATTAAAAGTGGGTTGTGTAT
>DAORKI010000047.1:0-24335 GCA_035439485.1 Bacteroidia bacterium | reverse complement strand
GAATGTTAATCAAATTTAAAATTTGGCTTGAAAATATTAAAAGTGGGTTGTGTATAATAGGATTGAGGACACATGCAGGTTGGTCGGAATGAGGTAGTTAGTGGCGGTTGAATTTCGCATTTATTGTACACCAAATTTGAGCAATGAAGTTTCTGAAAAAGTAAATTATTCTATTATTTAATTAAAATGATTATATTGTAATCTTTTATTTTGATTATATTTTAATCTTATGTATCTCAATTGTCACACTTATTATAGTTTAAAATACGGCACATTGAGTGTTAATCAGTTACTAGAACTGGCTCAAAAGTATGGGGTTTCGAAATTAGTTTTAAGCGATATTAACAACACCTCAGCCGTGCTCGATTTTGTGCGACTATCGCCCAAATATGGTATAAAGCCTGTTGTAGGTATTGATTTTAGAAATGGAGTGCAACCACAATTTATTGGTATTGCCAAAAACAATGAAGGGTTTGCTGCACTCAATACGTATTTATCTGAACACTCTACAAGTGGCAGTAGCATTATTCCTGATTATTATCCGCAAAGCGATGATTGTTTTATAGTTCTGCCCTACCCTGTTTTTTTGCAACGCATGCAACAAGATGAAAAGGCAACAAAAGCTTTATTCAAAAGCAAGGCTAATTTTTATATTGGTGTAAGGCCCAGTGAACTCAACCATTTTAGATTTTCGGCTTTTAAAAATTGGCATCAACGCATGGTCATATTGCAACCTGTAACATTTTTAAACAAAACCAGTTTTAACACGCATCGTTTGTTACGCGCTATTGACAATAACACTTTATTGAGCAAACTGCCTTTGAGCGAGCAAACCACAGCCGATGAAGTAATGATGACCCCCATTGATCTTTTAACCATTTATTACGATTACCCCACTATAGTGTATAACACGCAAAAATTACTTGAGCAGTGCGATATTGATTTTGAATTTGGCACCAATAAAAATAAAAAAAGCTTTACGGGCAGTATAAAAAAGGATTATCATTTATTGATGAGTTTGTGTTATGATGGGCTTAAATATCGCTATCCCAATGCTGATGATGTGATTATTGACCGTATGGAAAAGGAGATAAAGCTGATTAATGAACTCCATTTTTCTTCTTATTTTCTCATTAATCATGATATTGTAAGTTATGCACAACGTAAAAATTATTTTTATGTTGGGCGCGGCAGTGGTGCCAATAGCATGGTTGCCTATTTGTTGCGCATCACCGATGTTGACCCTATTGATTTGGATTTGTATTTTGAACGTTTCTTAAATCCTTTTCGTACCAGTCCGCCCGACTTTGATTTAGATTTTAGCTGGAAAGATCGAGATGATGTTACGCGGCATATTTTTGAAACTCATGGTGAAGCGCATACCTGTTTGTTAGCCACCTACAGCACATTTCAGGCTAATGCTGTGATGCGTGAGTTGGGAAAAGTTTTTGGATTGCCCAAAGATGAAATTGACATGCTACTGGAAAATAGAAGGCTTAAAAACACACCCGACCACATTACCAAACTGATATACGCTTACAGCAATCAAATACACGATTTCCCTAATCATTTAAGCATACATGCTGGTGGTATTTTAATTTCCGAAAAACCCATACATTATTACACAGCCAACAATTATCCTCCCAAAGGATTTCCAACCAGTCAGTTTAGCATGTTAGAAGCCGAAGATGTGGGTTTATACAAGTTCGATATTTTATCTCAACGGGGCTTAGGGCATATTAAAGACGCTGTTGAAATTGTAAAAATAAACAAGGGTGTACATATAGATATACATGATGTAAAAAGATTTAAAGAAGACCCCGAAATTAAAACGCTCTTACGCGAAGCTCGTTGTATTGGCTGCTTTTATGTGGAAAGTCCTGCTATGCGTATGTTGCTAAAAAAATTAGGTGCCGAAACTTACCGTGCGTTAGTAGCTGCAAGCTCCATTATTAGACCGGGCGTAGCTTCATCGGGTATGATGCGCGAGTATATTTTACGATTTAAAGGCCAAGCAGCAAGTTATGAAACGCCTGCACCCATTTATAAAATTTTGGAAGAAACATTTGGTGTGATGGTGTATCAAGAAGATGTGATTAAAGTGGCGCATTACTATGCAGGACTTGGACTTGGCGAGGCTGATATGTTGCGCAGAGGGATGAGCGGTAAATACCGTGGCAGAGCCGAATTTGAAAAAGTACGTAATTTATTTTTCGACAATTGCAAGGCCAAAGGCTATCGTGAAGAAGAAAGCAAAGAAGTATGGCGCCAAATTGAAAGCTTTGCAGGATATGCATTTTCAAAGGGACACAGTGCTTCTTATGCGGTTGAGAGTTTTATGAGTTTATATTTAAAAGCCTATTTTCCATTAGAGCACATGGTAGCAGTAATTAATAATTTTGGTGGTTTTTACCGCACCGAATTCTATGTGCACGAAGCACGTATGCAAGGAGCAGAAATTATTGCCCCACATATAAATAAAAGTAATTATTTAACTTGTATTGAAGGTGTAAAAATTTATTTAGGCTTTATACACATCTCTGAATTTGAGCAACACACAGCCGAAAATATTTTACTTGAACGCAATAAAAATGGAGCTTTTATTAACCTCACCGATTTTATGAAAAGAGTTGCTATTAGCTTAGACCAATTGCGCTTACTGATACGTGTGGGTGCTTTTGAATTTACTGGTCGAACTAAAAAGCAATTGCTATGGGACATACACAGCATAATGGGAGATGACAAGAAAACACATACTGAAAAAGAGCTGTTTGAGCCTGAATATAAAAATTACGAAATGCCCGAACTGTACCACAATGAGCGTGATGATGCTTTAGATGAAATGCAGTTGTTGGGCTTTCCTTTGTGCAGTCCTTTTTCCTTTATTAAAAACATGCCCGATACGCCAATGAAAGCAAAAGATTTGGCACAACATGTGGGTAAAAATATAAGCATAGTGGGCTATTTGGTTACCGTAAAATACACCCGCACCAAGCACAAAGATGAAATGCTTTTTGGTACTTTTATTGATACCGAAGGTCGCTTTTTTGATACCACACATTTTCCTAAAATAGCTAAAGACTTCCCTTTGCGGGGAAAAGGTTGCTACCTGATTCATGGACGTGTTGCTAGCGAATTTAATTTTTGCAGCATTGATGTGGCAAGGCTGGAGAAGCTTTTTATTGAATAACTGATGAGCTGATTATCCAATAAAGGCATCTAAAACGACTGCCTTGCTTCCAATTACTAGGGAATTTGTGTTAAAATAACTGTGAATCTGTGGCAAATAAAATTAGCTGTTGGATGAATTAAAAAATCAAATTTGTATTACTTGCTTGCAACAACAATTCTTTGGGAATAAATTTTATTATTCTGCTGCATCGTTACAAAGTAAAGACCTGCACTCAAATCACTACAATCAATTTGATGTTTAACATGAATTCCGGTTGCATTCCATTTTTCTTCTTTAAACACAATATTTCCTTGCGCATCAGCAATTTGAATGAAAATACTGCTGTTTTGTTCTGAAACAAATTCTAAATTGAGCAATTGGTTTACAGGATTAGGGTAAACTGTTAAAACGCTTAAATCGCCTTTAGAAGAAAGTAAACCCAAAGATGTATTATACACCTCAACACGAGGAATAATTACCCAATTTTGACCAGCCAAATAACCACCACTAACAATTAAAAAATCGGAGTTTTTCGAAATATTGGGCGCAAAAGGAGGAAATCTTAAAAATGAATTTTTAAATGTACTTTGAATTGCACTTGCACCGCCAATACTAAAAGGTATGTAACCAGCCGCTAAACCAAAGGTATCAAGTTTATTATGATTTAAATAACGAAATACAACTCCAGCTTTTTGACCAGCAGTAGTGCTGTAACCAATTGGAAAGCGCATAAAGAAAAACGAATTAATACCGTTACTCCAAGTATTTCCTTGCGAAAGTCCAGTGTTCGTAATTAAACTATCAGCCCACAAAACATTAGAAGAAATGGAGTTATTTTGATTGAGTTCTCTTAACTCAGCAATAATAGTGTCGGCTACCCCTGAATTATTTTCATGTGCAACAAATGCTTGTACCGAATCGAAACGCAATAAAGCATCGGCAGGATAAATAGAGCTAAGGCCTAGATCAGCAGCATTTACAACAGTGTTTGCATAATTAACGTAGTCGTAATAGCCACAAATATTATCGTAAGCCACGCCTATGAAATTAATTGCACTATCGTTTGCTGTATAATAATCATTTAGGCTCCAGCGGGTACTGGTTTGATCGTTATTCAAATAAGAATAATCAATATACAAACTTATCTGAGCACGATCATTTATGTTATTACCATTAAAATTAGGAGCCAATCTGTTTAAAGCTCCAATATTGGTTTGGGCAAATGAAGCTGTATAAAACAGAATAATTAAGCAAAGAGAATAAATATTTTTCATAGTTATAGGTTTCAGCAAAGATAAAAAAAAAGGCGCTAATCAAAGATTAACGCCTTTAAAAAGAAATGATTTTTTTAGTGCTGAACAGTTAACTTCTTAGAAATTTGTGCACCATTCACATTCAAAGTGATGTTATACAAACCGCTAGCTAAATCACTAGTTTCGATTGTTTCACGGTAAGTACCTTGCATTAATTGACCTAAATTTCTAGTCAAAACAACTTTTCCAGTAATGTCAGAAATTTGAACGCCTACATTGCTGTTATCTTTAACATTTAAGGCAATAGAAGCGCTATTATCGGCTGGATTAGGAGCAGTAATAAAATCAAAACCACTTTCTGCTTTTTCATTTAAACCAACTAAGCCGGCAGAAACTTTGTAATAAATAAAATGATGTTCGTAATTATAAGTTGCAGAAGTTCCACCCATATAAGCAACAGAAGGAATAAATCTATCATTCCATGTAGCAGCTAAATCGTATCTTACATCTTGTGGAACTATGTAGGAAATATTCCAATCTCTTTTGGTATAGTTAAAAAATTGGCCATCAATTTCTTTGTAAGAAATAAATCTGAAGGCGTTTTTACTATCAAGTGTATCAATGTTAGTATTCCAAGTATAACCTGGGATGTAACTTAAAGAAGAAATAACTAAATTATTATCAGCAATATCACCCAAAGCAGAAGTAGGGATAACTGTTTCAATATAATTTAAACCATTATCTAAAGTATCGAATTCCATTGCAGCAGTTAAAGGAATTTTAACTGCATATTTATTAGCAACACCAAATGAATTGGTAGCTTGTGTGTATGGGATATTTTTGAAATATACAGTGTCTGTATTTAAATTACTAACTAAAGTTGCAGCAGCTGGTCCAAAGTAGCTGGTTTGTAAATTTCCTGCCTTAGCAACTTCAATTAACAATGTATCAACAATATTAGGGTCGCTCAAACCTCTGCTGTATAAAAACCCAACAGCAATGCTATCTAAATTGTAATAAGTAAGAAAATCAATTGAAGGATTTAGCTCACCTGGATAAATATTTTGATCATTGAAGAAAGCAGATCTTACATCTAAAACATCTGCCAATTTGTGAATCCAAGGTCCTGAATAGCCGCTAGTACCATAATCAACAAGAATAGTGGTATCTGGAAAAAGGTTATTTGCATATAACACACTTGAACCTTGGTTAAACAGGTCCATAGCTTCCCCAAAATTGTACCATCTGTCGGTAGCTGCTCTGTTTGTACTTTGAGAATGATTTAATTTGTATTTTGAATTAAGCGGTCCAAAATCTTTGCTTGGCGCTTGTTTTACTGTATTATTGTTTTGCGCAATTGAAACAAAATGAGTTCCAAAAGCAAAAACAAGAATTAAAGAGTATATCTTTTTCATAATTTAATGATATAGATTTATGTTCTTCCCCATAAATCGATTTTAAAAGTTTAATGGAAGAATGTCAACAAAGTTAAAAAATAATTTCAGAATATGGAAAATATACAATTGTTAAAATTATTTATTTTAGGTACCCTTGTGTTAAAATTTATATCTGAGATGCATTAATGTGAGATTTACTCAGCATTACCATATAAAACTGAATACTTAACACCATTCCAGCTAAAACCAAATGAATAGGTTGTAAAAACCAAGGAAGTCCTAAAAAATTTAATCCTAAACCTACACAGAGCTCAATCACAGTAATAATCAAAAGCGCGTTAAACGGAAATCGAACATCGATACCTGCATCTTTCATTTTTTTTAATAGCCAAAAAGTGGCAATAGTAAGTAATAGCGCCATGTTTTTGTGCACCATAAATAATATACCTAAACCATCTATCCAAGATTGGCGCGACTGATTTGAAAATTCATGAGAAAATCTATCAATATCTTGTCTTACTTGAGTTCCAACAATCATTTGAGCAAAGGTGAAAACGAACAAACCCAAAGCGAATTTAGCTAATTTGCTTTCTTGAATAATTATAAAATTTTTATTTTCTTTTTTGAGATTAAATAACACAAAAACCACCAATAATAATATAACAAAAGCCATAGCCATATGTGTGGTAATTTTAAGTGGGGCTAAGTTACTCGCCACCACTTTCGCGCCAAGCCAGGCTTGAAATCCCGTAAAAACTACAATCAAAAAAGTAGTAAATATTAAATTTTTCTTTTTCAATCTTAAAGCCAATACAAACATGCCAAAAACTAACAATCCTGTGAATGCGCCAATTAATCTGTTAATGTATTCAGTCCATGTGTGACGGGCATTGAATTGTGAATAATCATGTTTTGGGTATTTAATCCAAATTTTTCTATCTATCTCACTTGAAGCCACAGTAGCTACAGTTGCCACCCAAAGAGTATCATTCTTTATCACCATTTGTCCTTTTTCAAAAGTTCTACCTTCTTCAAAAGTTAAGGTGCCTATATGAGTAGGTGGAATGAGATATCCAAAACACTTTGGCCAATCGGGACAACCCATACCACTTCCAGTAGAGCGAACAATACTACCAGCTGCAATTAATAAATACAGAATTCCAAGAGTAAAAATGGTGAATTTTGTAAAAAAAGTAATCCGATTTTCCATGCTATGATGCCTAATTTGGATGCAAAATAAGTGGAATTAGTACTTCCAAAAAAATAAAGTTTTGAACGCAACAAAAAAAAATCAAAAATATTTTTCAAAATGTTTGCAAGGAAAATAATTTGTGGTTTATCTTTGTCACAATATTTCACAACTACTCCCCAAATTATATTTTTCAATTTCGCATGAACACCGGTGGCAGTAAGCCCTTGCAGCCTTTTATTATTTTATTTGCAACAATATGTTTGTTATTTCTTTTGAGCGCGTTTGATAGCTATTTCACAAGCTACCACAAGGATTTAAAGCATTTAAACCTATTTTCAGGATTAATTAAAACCAATAATAAACCAATTCAAAAATTGTTAAAGCCATCTGTAGCAAAGGTAACGAAAGATACTTCTCAATTTAATGTAGTTCAAAGAGTTATTGATTCTTTAAGCATTGCTGACTATGCAACTGCCTCAAGTAATGGTATGACACACTTTTTTGAAGCATTGAAAAATATTAAAACAAATAAAAAAGTACGTATTGCTTGGTTTGGCGACAGCATGGTTGAAGGTGATTTAATTACTCAAGACTTACGCTATTTACTTCAAAAGAGATTTGGAGGAGCAGGAGTAGGAATTGTTCCAATAACTTCGGTTACTGCAGGTTTTAGGCAAACTGTTCAGCATACTTTTTCAGAAAATTGGACCCAAAAAAACTTGTTAGACCCCAGTTCTGACAATGATTTACTGGGAATTACAGGCTTCGTGTTTAAACCTCAATTAAACACCAAACTTGACACCAATCACCTTGATCACAAGAGCTTCAGTTGGGTGAAATACAAAGGTAGCAGGCAAAAGGGACTTGACAAATTTCACAAAGCAAGATTATTTTATGGAATCAGTGATGTCAATAATTTAGTACAGATAAATTTAAATTCAGGCAAAAAAATAAATCTTAATTTGGAAGGTAAAAAAGCAGTTAACGTTATAGATGTAAGTGATAGTGAACCTTTTAATGAAATAAAATTTTCATTTTTTAATCAACAAAAATTACCTGTTTTTGCTGTTAGTTTAGAAAGTGATTCAGGCGTAATTGTTGACAACCTTTCATTCAGGGGTAATTCGGGACTACCATTAACAAAAATTCCAGAAGAAATTTTAAAAGGATTTGATGAAGAAAACCATTATGATTTAATTATATTGCAATATGGAATGAATGCCGTCAGTCCTGAAGCCAAGGATTATACATGGTATCAAAAAGGCCTAGATAGAATGGTAAAACATATTCAAAGAAGTTTTCCTAACTCAGCAATTTTGTTTGTAGGTGTTCCTGATAAAGGTTATAAGCAAGATGGACAATATATTACCAATCCAGGAGTACCATTTGTAGTTGAAGCCGAAAAACAAGTAGCAGCAAATAATGGTATTGCATTTTGGAATTTATTTGAAGCTATGGGTGGATTTAATTCCATGGTAAAATGGGCCGAGGCAGATACATCATTGGCCAATAAAGACTACACACATTTTAATTTCAGAGGGGCATCAAAAGTGGCTAAACTACTCTACAAAGAACTCGACAAAGAATATAACGACTATCTTAAAACAAGTGCGAATTTAAAAGCTAACAACGCCAATTATTGATATGAAGAAAAGCTTGTTAAGTTTATTTTTATTGCTTACTGTTTTCGACTATCTTGATGTTTTTGCCCAAGTAAACCTTGTCAACGATAGTATCAAACTGAAATACAAATTTATTAAAACCGAAAAAAATATATTAGAAGGTGATACCTTAAGTTTATATCCTTTTTTCGACAAATTATTACAACTTGAGCAAGGTAAAAATCAAAAAGTTGTTGTTGTACATATAGGTGATTCGCATCTTCAGGCCGATCATTTCCCAGGCGTACTGAGGGTTAATTTTCAGAAACAATTTGGGAACGCAGGAAGGGGTTTAATAGCACCTTTTAAAGTTGGCAGAACTAATGAACCAAGCAGCTATAAAAGCAGTAGTAACACACGTTGGCAAGCACGCAGAATAGTTAATGAAAAAGATTCATTGCCAATTGGCATCAGTGGTTTAAGTGTTAAAAATGATGATTCCAAAACAAATTTAACCATAAGTACTTTTAATAAAGATGGGCTTGATTATAGTTTTAATAAAATTACTCTGTTTCATCAAAAAGGTATAAAAAATTATAGTTTTAATGTTTGTGATAGTGCTTCATGTTTCCAAGCTAAAATAGACGCCACTAGAGATACACTTAGTGAATTTTCTACAGTAAAAATTAATCCTTGTAACAGTGTTATTTTTAATATAGATGAGCAAGACACATTAAGCAAAAAAACTGCCTTAATTTATGGCTTGTTACTTGAAAATGAACAATCAGGAATTCTTTATCATATGATTGGAATAAATGGTGCAGAGTATAGGCATTACAATAAAAACAAGAAGATGCAAAATCAAATGGCACTTTTAAATCCTGACCTCATCATTATTTCATTGGGCACCAATGAAGCATATGCTCCCCGTTACAATAACGAAGAATTTTACTTGCAGATTGACTCATTAATTTCAAATTTAAAAACAAAAAACCCTGATGCAACTTTTATCATTACCACACCAGGTGATAGCAATAAAAGAAAAAAATATAAAAACCCAAATAATCTAAAAGCTGCAAACACTCTTATTAGCTATTGTCAACAGCATCATTTAGTGTATTGGAATTGGTTTCAAATTATGGGTGGCACAGGTGTGGTAAACAAATGGGCATTAAAAGGATTAACATCAAAAGATAAATTACATTTAAGTCGTAAAGGTTACGAATTGCAAGGTGCTTTGTTGCACACGGCTATAATAAAGGCATATCAAAATTATCAGTCTGCCAAAATTAATAAACCTTAATATAAATGACCCTGCCCTTGCTTGATATTGATAAACTCCTTAGTCTTTTGGTGTATAATCAAAATGAACCTCTTTTATTTAACAGTGGTTTATTTCTATTCCTCTTTCTAGCATTTTTATTTTTTTATGGTCTGTTGCAAAAGCATATTATAGCACGAATAATTTATGTAACAGCATTTTCGATATACTTTTATTATAAAAGCAGTGGTTGGTATTTTTTGTTGATGATGGGTGCAGCAATTGCAGCACACTATATTGCTTTAAATATGTATAAAACTCGAAAAAAAAGCAAGCGTAAATTCATGCTCATATTCAGTTTAATTCTATCTCTAGGTCTATTGGCATATTACAAATACACCAATTTTATTATTGATATTATAAACAATTTTAGCAGTGAAAAAATTGCATTCAAATCCATATTTTTACCTTTAGGAATATCGTTTTATACATTTGAATTAATTAGTTATTCGGTTGATGTTTATAAGGGTAAATTTAAACCAGTAAAGAGTTTATTAGATTTTAGTTTTTACATCTCATTTTTCCCACACCTGGTGGCAGGTCCTATTGTGCGGCCAAATGAATTAATGCCTCAAATAAGAAGTAAATTAATCATTGACAAAGATCATATTGGAAAAGGTGTATTTTTTATCCTTTCAGGTTTATTAAAAAAGGCCATAATTTCTGATTATATTGGTGTTAATTTTGTTGATAGAATATTTGATAATCCAACACTTTATTCAGGAATTGAAAATTTAATGGGGGTTTATGGGTATACCCTACAAATTTATTGCGATTTTTCGGGCTATAGCGATATGGCTGTTGGCATTGCTTTATTAATGGGATTTCATTTGCCTTTAAATTTTGATGCCCCATATCAAAGTACGAGCATTACTGAGTTTTGGAGACGATGGCACATTTCATTAAGTTCTTGGTTACGCGATTATTTGTATATACCTTTAGGTGGAAATAAATCAGGAAAAATTAGACAATATATTAATCTAATGATTACTATGTTATTAGGCGGATTATGGCATGGGGCATCGTTTAAATTTATTGTTTGGGGAGGTATGCATGGGCTTGCTCTTGCATTAGATAAATTAAAAATGGAAGCTTTGAAAAAATACCAAATAGACATTCATCGGAGCATTTGGTATAAAATTGGCGGATGGATAATCACCTTCCATTTGGTTGCATTTTGTTGGATATTCTTTAGAGCAAGCACTTTTGAAAGCGCAACAGAAATCATAGCACAAATTGTAAATAATTTTAAATCGGAATTATTTTTACAATTAATAAATGGATATCAAGCAGTATTTATTTTAATGGCCATAGGATTTACTATTCATTTTGTACCAGCACATAGTGAATCAAAAATAAAAAAAGCAATCAGCCTCTCACCTGCCCTAATACAAGCAGCATTGTTGGCAATTATGATTTATTTGGTTTATCAAACTCGAAGTGCGGAGGTACAGCCTTTTATTTATTTTCAATTCTAGAAATTTTCAAAAACGCCTAATCCAAATAAGGCATAATCATATTTTACTGGATCGTTGGCATCAAATTTTCGTAATGCTTTGTCCAATTCTTCAACAGCCTTCCAATCGTTTTGTGTACGTTGCAGCATGCCCAGTTTGCGGGCAACTCGTCCACTATGCACATCTAATGGAATAGAAAGTAAGGAGGGGCTTATTTTTTTCCACAAACCAAAATCAACCCCAGCATTATCATTTCTTACCATCCAACGCAAATACATATTTATTCTTTTAGCAGCTGAATTTTCTTGAGGTTTGGCTATGTGTTTTGATGTTCGACCAACATTTTTATTACTACAAAAAAACTCGCCAAAAGCTATTATGGCTTGCTTCATGTTAATATCATATTTAGATAAATGTTTTGCAAAAAGGGCTTCCATTCCCTCTTCATTTTTATATATTCGTGCAAGAGCTCCAATAAAATAATTTAAATCATCGGCATTAAATGTGCGATGAACAAAATTTTTTTCTTTTAATTTTAGAGCAGCAATTTTATTAAAACTCATCACAAAATCATAAGGTGAATTGCCCATATAATTAGCCAATTTATGGCCATTGTTAATTATTGAACGTCTGTTTCCCCACGAGATTGTTGCTGTTAAAAAACCAATTATTTCAATATCCTCCTTTAGGTGAAACATTTTGGGAATGCTAATTGGGTCGCTTTCAATAAAAGAAGGACGATTATACAAATGGAATTTTTCTTCTAAAAATTCATATAACAATGAATTATCCATGCATTAACAAGCTATTGTTTATTCAATTTTAGTAAACACAATAATACCATAATTTTTACTTATAATATTGTAAATGCCAATAAGGTATCAGTAAAAGTCCATTAATTTGAACAATAACAGCTACTCTATAGGCATTATACAAAAATAGTTTGAACTAACTTAAACTCAGAATTATTATCGCATGATTACCTGTGTTACCAGCCATTGGATTTTTTATTCATGTATCCTATTAGCAGGCTCTCTAAGCCTAATTCCAATAATAGGAAAGTTTATCAATGTGTTAAATACGATGGTGCATGAGAGTGGTCATGCAGTAGTTGCTTTATTGACTGGAGGAGGTGTTATGAATATTAAATTAAGTGCCGATACCAGTGGTGCTGCTCAAACAAAATCGAAATATTGGATTGGAAAAGTTTTAACCTCAATAGCAGGTTATCCAATCTCTGCTTTAACTGCATGGTTACTTTTTTGGTTGATTCAGGTGCATAAAACAAAATATGTTTATTATCTTTTGATTTCGCTCATATTAATCAACTTAATTTTATGGGTTCGCAATACTTTTGGAATCATTTGGTTAATCGTTATGGGAAGCTTGTGTGCCATAATTTACCTTTATTGCAATGATTTAGTGCAATATTATTTTGCAAGTTTTTGCGCAGCAGTTATCTTATTTCAATCGCTTTATTCGACTTTTACTTTGCTATTTATTGCAATAAAAACGCCAGCAAAAGCTGGAGATGCAAAAAATTTGAAGGAATTTACTTATATCCCAACAGCAATTTGGGCATTATTACTTTTAGCCATAGTTATTTACGCAAATTACAACACGTTTTTTTTGTTGCCATGTATGCAGTAATAAAATTTAAGCTTTCAAAAACAAAAAAGCCTCTCAATTGCTTGAAAGGCTTTCTATCATTGGGTGGGAGATACTGGGTTCGAACCAGTGACCCTCCCGACCTAAAGTCGGGATGCTCTGAACCAGCTGAGTTTATCTCTGGTTGATTAAAATGTTGTTAATTGTATTTGTTTATAGTTTTCGATTTACAGGCTTCATAGCTGTTACATTTTAATTAAAGATATGTTTCCTTTTAATTCTATTCCATAATACACTCAAAAGGGCATAAAAAAACCTCACAGATTCTGTGAGGTTTTGTGGGAGATACTGGGTTCGAACCAGTGACCCTCTGCTTGTAAGGCAGATGCTCTGAACCAGCTGAGCTAATCTCCCTTTTTTAATTTTCCTAAAATTAAGAGAGTAATAATCCCTGTTTTTTAAGGACTGCAAATATAGTGCTAAAATATAATTTGCAAAAAAAAACATTCGTTTTTCATGAAAAATAATCTACTTAATTGATTATCAAAGAAATAGTAATGAAAATCAAATTTGGATTCATATTTTGTTCAACATTAATTTGGTAAACGATATTCAAATCAACTCAAACAAATACTTTTGCAGCCTATTTTGTATGTAATATGATTAGCATAATTACCGCAGTACACAACCAATTGGCAATGAACAAACTTTTTATGGAAAGTTTGAAAAAATACAGTGCATTTCCATTTGAACTCATCATTATTGATAATGCAAGTACTGACGGCAGCGGTGATTTTTTTGAGAAGGAAGGTGCCGTAGTAATTAGGAACAAACAAAACTATTCATATCCATTTACACAAAATCAAGGAATAAAAATTGCCAAAGGTGAGGTTTTTGCCTTCTTGAATAATGATATTATTGTTTGCCCCAATTGGGATAAACTACTTTTTGAAACATTAAAAATAAATCAACTTGATATTGTTACGTCATGCGGTATCGAACAAGTAGAAAATAAACATGCTTCGATTTTGCTACGAAGAAGGTGGAATTTTGCCAAAAACTTTGTTAACCTATTTCCTACTACAAATAGAACGCTTAAATTGATGCATTATCTTATGTATGGTAATTGGATAAAATTTTGTGAAAACCGAGATAAGCTATTTCATAATGTGGTAAAAGAAGGTTTCGTTGGTCACAGTGTTTTTTGTACGCGCAAAGCTATTGATTTAATAGGTCTTTGGGACGAAAAATTACAAGCTGCCGATTTTGATATTTACATGCGTTCAAAAAAAAGAAATATTGAATTTGGGGATATTAAACCCTGTCATATTGCTTTAAACATTTATAACCATCATTACATTCGACTTACCGTAAGGAGCAAGCCTGTTCCTTTTGCCGATGCAGCAAATATTATTCGTTTTGAAGACAAGTGGACTGAACTTGAGCGTAAAACACTACTTAAAGATATAGAGTTAATTTAAAAACTGTATTAAAAAATAAGGGCTCCAATAATAAAATGCTTTATGTTAAAGCGCTATACTTAAGCTTGAATTAACCTGTCAAGATAATTTGTATGGCAGATGTTTCAAATGCTAAAATACTATTTCTTTAAAATCATTTCTACTGATTGAAAATTGGATTAACCAAAATTCATTTTCAATAAATATTTATTCTGAGGATACCAAAAATACCCTTCACTACGGACATGAATTACGTACTAGTACGGACAAAAGAACTTTATATTATTGCTGACCTTTGGGGCACTAATAGAAACTCTAAAAATTAAATACAATGAAAACTTTATCTACATTAAAATTTATGCTGCTTTTTTGTTTAATGGCAAGTATAAATTCATTTGCAAATAACATTGCAGTAAGCAACACAAAAATCCATGGTAAAAATGTATCAAGTGATTTTCAATTGGTTCGTTTTGACGTGAGCTGGGAAAATTCATGGCGTGTTTCAACCAATCAAAGCAATTGGGATGCAGCATGGGTATTTGTAAAATTTAGAAAAAATGGTTCTCAAAATTGGCAACATGCTACTATTAATTATGTTGATGGCACTGCAGCCAATGATGGACATACGCAAGCAAGTGGAGCAACTATTCGCACTGGAAGTGATGGAAAAGGTGCATTTATTTATCGCAGTGGCAATGGAACAGGAACTGTCAACTTTACTTTAAATAGTTTACGTTGGAATTATGGAGTTGATGGAGTGCTTGATGGTGATAGTGTAAACGTTTGTGTTTTTGCAATTGAGATGGTTTATGTGCCACAAGGCCAATTTTATTTAGGAAGTGGAGGAAGTGATATTGGTGGATTTTATCAGTCTCCAACTATTTCAAACCCTTACTTAGTTACCTCTGAAGCAGCAATTACTGTTGGAACAACTGCAGGAAATTTATTTTATACAGGTGGGTATGGCGACAATTCGGGCCCAATTCCAGCGGCATTTCCAAAGGGATTCAATGCATTTTACTGCATGAAATATGAAATCAGTCAAGGGCAATATGCTGAATTTTTAAATTACATTTCTTCAGCTCAGGCAGCTACAAGATTTCCTAATTCGAATGGTTCCATTAGACATACCATTACAGGAACCCATCCTAACTATACAGCCAGTGCGCCAAACAGAGCTTGTAATTACTTAAGTAATATTGATGGTATGGCTTATGCCGATTGGAGTGGTTTGCGTCCAATGAGTGAATTAGAATTTGAAAAGGCTTGCAGAGGGGCCAATCAAAGTCCAGTAGCTAACGAGTATGCTTTTGGAAGCACTTCAGCAACAAATACTTCATCCATAGCTAACGATGGTACCGCCACTGAAACCGCTGGTAATGCTGGTGCAAATATAGTTTATTATAATGGTGCTAATTTATTAATCAGAAATGGTGCATTTGCAGGTGCTGCAACTGACCGTCTTACTTCAGGTGCTAGTTATTATGGCATTATGGAAATGAGCGGTAATGTTTTAGAAGGTGTAATAATGATATCTTATTCACAAGGAAGAGATAATTTTTCGGCTGTAAATGGTGATGGTTCTCTTGATGCCAATGGTAATCCAAATGTTTCAGGCTGGCCACTTACTGGAAATCAAACAACTTATGGACCAGGACACAGGGGTGGAAGTTTAGCGAATGATCCAGGATATTGCACCACAAGTGTAAGGTATTATTATTATGAGCAAGTAAATAGACTTTATTATAGTGGTTGCAGATCTGTAAGAAGTGCAAATTAATTTTTAGTAATTAAATATTGTTTGGTCCAACAAGACTATACAATAAACTATTCAAAATTAAAAAACTAAAAATTAAATCTCATGAAACTCAATAAAATATTTACCTTATTACCACTGCTCCTGCTTGGTAGTTGGCTCAGCGCCTCTGCTCAGTTTAAAGGAGGTCAGGCCGATGGTTATGTGAAGGATTGTTTTAATCAAACATCAAGCAATTTATATAGTGGTGGTCAAGGCCAAGGCTATAACAAAGGCTGTTATGCACAAAGCATTACCAATATTTATGCTGGTGGCAGTGCCGATGGTGCCGATAAAAATTGTTACAATCAAACTTCAGCCAATATTTATGCAGGTGGAAGCAATGATGGCTACAGCAAAGGCTGCTATGCACAACCAAATCCTTTAAAACCAGTAGTCCAATTTATTGCTAGTGATAGTACTATTTGTGTTGGTACATGCATTAGTTTTACCGATCTAAGTTTATACACGCCAACTTCATGGACATGGACTTTTGTAGGAGCTAATGTGATTACTTCAAATTTACAAAACCCAAGTAATATTTGTTATAACACTCCTGGTAGTTACCTTGTAAAACTCAAAGCAACAAATGCCCTTGGAACTGATAGTTTAATTAAAACCGCTTATATTAATGTGGTTGCAAATCCTACAGTTACTGTCACTCCATCCACACAAACAATTTGTTTAGGTTCGGGAGGGAATATAGATTTAAGTAGTTCCAGTAACAACATGTCATATGCTTGGAGCCCTTCAACTGGTTTAAACACTACAATTGGTGCACATGTGATTGCATCACCAACATCAAATCAAACATACAACATCACTGCTACTGATACTGTTTATGGATGTGTAGTACTAAAATCGGCTCAAGTTGCTGTAAGCGGTTTACCAACAATATCTGCTAATGCAGTAAATTCAACTATTTGTCAGGGTTCATCTACCAATTTAGTAGCTAATGGAGGATTAACTTACACTTGGACTCCTAGTAATGGACTTAACACTACTGTTGGTTCGGTTGTAATCGCAAGTCCAAGTTCAACTCAAACTTATACCGTTACAGGTGTGAATGGAAACAACTGTTCAAGTACAGCACAAGTAACAGTTAATGTTAATGCAGCCCCAACCATAAACATTACCAATAGCAACCCAACATTTTGCCTAGGTGGTTCAAGTAATTTATCGGCCACAGGAGCAAACACCTATAGTTGGAGTCCAAGTTTAGGCTTGAATACAGCTAATGGAGCAAATGTTATAGCGACACCAAGCACTACAACAACTTATGTGGTAACAGGTATTGGAGCCAATAGTTGTTCATCCACTTCTAGTACAGTGGTTACTGTAAATCAGTTACCAAATGTTGGCGCAACAGCATTAAACAATATTGTATGCGCAGGCAACTCCACTACATTAGTAGCATCAGGAGCTAACACCTATGTTTGGTCTCCATCGGCCACCTTAAGCTCTTCCACAGGTAGCTCTGTAACTGCAACGCCAGTAGCAAATACTACCTATACTGTTATTGGAACAGATGCTAATAGTTGTACAAATTCGGCAAATGTAAGTTTAAGCATGGGTACTGTTCCTGTGGTTAGTATTACTTCAACAGGAAACACCGTTTGCTATGGTCAAAGTGTTACCTTACAACCAAGTGGCGCAAGCAGTTATTCTTGGAATCCAAATTCAGGTGTAGTAGGTAATAACATATTTACATTTCCTGTAGCAGATATTTCATATACTGTAACAGGATATAATGCAGGCGTTGGATGTTCGTCAACAGCAACAGCTAACATTGTTGTTAACCAATTACCAACAGCAGCAAATATAACAGTGGTGGGTGGTACCACAATTTTGTGTCCAGGTGGTACAATTAATTTAGTTGCCAACGGAGCACAACAAGGTGCAAGTTATCAATGGCAATTAAATGGTGTTGATATATTTAATGCTACAGCCAGTACATTAGGAGCTACAGTTGCTGGAACCTATACTGTAATTGTAGGCAATGCAAATAACTGCACCATTAATTCAAGCAATAGTGTTACATTACAGGGAGCATCAGCTGCAGCGGCAAATATTTCGGCCAATGGTCCAACTACATTTTGTTCAGGAGGTTCAGTTTTACTCACAGCTACCAGTGGTTCAGGATTGACCTATCAATGGTATAAAGATGGGAACCAATTAACTAATGAGACAAATCAAACTTACACTGCAAATTCATCTGGGTTCTATTCAGTTGCAGTAACTTTAAATGGACTTTGTACGAGCACTTCTAACCCAACTCAAGTTATAGTTAATCCTTATCCTGTGGCCACAATTACTCCTGATGGGCCAACAACTTTTTGTCCGGGTAGTACTGTAAACTTATTTGCTAATAGTGGTAGTAATTTAAGTTATAACTGGTACTTTAATGGCAATAATTTATTTAATGGAGCTGCAAGTATCAATGTAAGTTCAGCTGGAACATATACCTTATATGTTACAAATGGTTTTAATTGTACTAGTAATGCAAATGTAGTTATCAATCATTTACCTGCCCCTGCTGCCACAGCTACGCCTGCTGGAGCTACTACTTTATGTAGTGGGCAATCAGTTGTAATTGATGCCAACTCAGGAACCGGTTTAAGCTATCAATGGTATGATGGTGCTAACCCCATACAAAATCAAACAAATGTAAGTTATACTGCCAGCAACACTGGAAACTATTCGGTAGTAGTCACAAATACCAATAATTGCAGTGCAAGTTCAAATGTAGTTTCCGTTAGTGTAATTGCAAATCCAACTGCTTCCATCAGCACCAATAATCCTGTTGCATTTTGTTTAGGAGGCTCGGCTACTTTAAATGCCAATACGGGCACTGGTTTAACTCATCAGTGGCAATTAAACAATGTTGATATTAATGGTGCAACAAGCTCAAGCTATGTAGCAACAAGTACTGGAAGTTATACCTGTAAGGTTACACTAAATGGCAATTGTTTCTCTATTTCAAATGCAATTTCAGTGATTGTAAACACACTTCCACAAGCATCAATTTCACCAGTAGGTCCAATTGATATATGTCCAGGAACTTCTGCTCTTTTAAGCGCCAACACAGGCAATGGATTAAGCTATGCTTGGTATTGGAATGGATTTTATACTGGAATAACCAACAGCACCTATAATGCAAGTATAGCTGGCAACTATTCTGTTTCAGTTACCAATACTAATAATTGCACCAGTAGTAGTAATAATGTTACCATTAATATTTTACCAGCACCACCAGCAAACATTAATGCTTTGGGTAACACGACCATTTGCCCAGGTAATGATGTAATATTAAGTGCTAATACTGGAAGTGGTATAACACACCAATGGAATTTAAACGGTAATCCAATATCCAATGCAACAAATTCAACATATACAGCTTCAACTTCGGGAAATTACACAGTAACAGAAACTGGTGCAAATACTTGTACAGCCATATCATCAGCCATAACCGTTACTGTTTTATCAGGACCTGCAGCAACAATTAATCATTTTACACCTTTAAATTTTTGCGAAGGTGGTAGTGTTAACTTAGTGGCTAATTCAGGCGCAGGTTTAACTTATCAATGGTATTTAAATAACAACATAATTAACGGTGCAACAGATCAAAACTATGTGGCAAGTACAGCAGGTAACTACACAGTTCAAGTTACATTAAATGGCAATTGTTCGGCTACATCAAATCCAGTAGCTGTTGTTGTAAATTCAAACCCGGTTGCTAGTATAACACCAAGCGGAGCAACTACTTTTTGCTCGGGCAGTTCGGTTACATTAGTAGGAAACAGTGGCAGTTATCAATATACTTGGTACATAAATGGAAATAACCAATTTAATAACTCACCTAGTTTAGTTGCTGGTTCAAATGGGACATACGCTTTAACAATTCAAGATTTGAATACGAGCTGCTCAGGTTCCACTTCCATTGATATTACAGTTAACTCATTGCCAACAGCTGAAATTACACCACTTGGAAATACCACCATTTGTAGTAACTCACAAGTAATTTTACAAGCGACTAATGCTGCAGGATATAGTTTTCAATGGAAATTAAATGGCAATAATATCAATGGTGCAAATGGCCAAAATTACATTGCTAATCAAGCAGGAAATTACACGGTATCTGTTACTAATAGTAACAATTGCAGCAATATTTCTTCGGCTATTGCTTTAACTGTTGAAGCTGCCCCAAATGCAGTTATATCAGCGAATGGCAATACCACATTTTGTTCAGGAGGAAATGTACCAATTAGTGCAAACACAGGTGCAGGTTTGAGCTATCAATGGTTGCTTAACAATATACCAATAAACGGAGCTCATTCAAGCGATTTATTCCCAAATTCAAGTGGTGATTATTCATGTATTGTTACTCTTAATGGAGGATGCTCGGATACTAGTAATGTTATAGCAGTTAACGTAAATCAGGCACCAGCAGCAGCTATCAGTTATAATGGCAACACTACTTTTTGTTCAGGAAATTCACTTTTATTGAGTGCGACTCCTGGTATAGGCTATACTTATGAATGGTTTATCAATAACAATACCACTGGTGTTACTTCAATTAACTTTAATGCCACAAACAGTGGAAGCTACATGGTAAGAGTAAGCGATTCAAACGGTTGTTATACCTTTAGTTCAGCCTTACAAATAACTGTGAATCCAGTTCCGAATGTCAATATAGGTGCATCAGGAAATACCAATATTTGTCCAGGAAATACAGTAACTTTAATTGCACCAATTGATAATAATATTTCATATCAATGGGCAGTTGATGGAAACAACATCCCATTTGCTACAAATAATGATTTATTGGTAGATGCCATGGGTTACTATACAGTAACTGCATTAAATAGCTTCAATTGCAGCGCTACTTCAGCCGCTACTTTTGTATATGTAAACGGTGGAAGTAATGCGCCAATATATGCGAGTGGGCCAACAAGTTTTTGCCCTGGTGGAAGTGTTATTTTACATACTGTTCATGGACAAGGTTTGACATACCAATGGTACTATAATGGAGACCCCATTTTAAATGCCAATGATAGTATTTACACAGCCACCCAAAGTGGTTCATTTAATGTACAAGTTATACTTGATTTAAACTGCACCTCAGTATCAGGATTTATTAATGTTGATGCAAATGGAGGTACATTTGCCACTGTGATGTCGAACACTTCACCAATTAATTGTACTGGAGATAGTGTTCAATTGTACACAAACACAGGCATTGGTTATATTTATCAATGGTTTTTAGATGGTAGCCCAATTGTAGGTGCCGACAGTAGTATGCAATTAGCCATTAGCGATGGCTTTTATTCGGTGAGTATTGATAATGGAAATGGTTGCAGCAGTGTTTCGGCACCAGTGGAAGTAGTGCTGAATGATGCGCCAAGTAATGTAGTTACTTTTAGTGGACCAAACACCTACTGTGCTGGCGGCAGTGTATGGGCTATTCTTGAAAACAGACCAAATAGTACGTATACTTGGTATTATCAAGGATTCAATTTTCAATATTTCCCTATACTGAATTACAATAATGACAGCTTATTATTGAGTGGAAGTGGAAATTATTATGCAGTAATACAAAATGGCAATTGCACAGTAACAACCAATGGTTTTTCAGTGCATGAAAACGCATTGCCAACAGTAAGTATTGAAACTTCAGGCAATACAAATATTTGCCCTGGTCAAACTGTAACATTAACAGCACATGCGCATATAAATTCGCCATTTACATATCAATGGCTATTCAATGGGAATTTAATCCCCAATGCTATTGATAGCACTTATATGGCTGGTGATGCCGGTGATTATACATGCATAGTTTCCAATGCAAGCAATTGTAGTATAACATCAAGTATTATAAATGTTTATGTAAATGATGGTTCATCGGCTGTGGTGAGTATTTTAACTGGTAGTGAAACCATTTGTGAAAATGAATCAACTACCTTAATAGCAACTCATGGACAAGGATTAACCCATCAATGGTTTTACAATGGGGACCCAATTATTGGTGCTAATAACTTTACCTACACAGCTGATGTTAGTGGTTTTTACAATTGTCAGGTTGTGCTGGATCAAAATTGCACTTCGGTTTCAAATACAATTGAAATTATAGTAAATTCACTGCCAGATACCACTTTGAGCAATAATCAAGGAAGTGGTTATAGTGCTGATATTTGCAATGGAGGTAGTGTTGAAATTAGTGTGCCACAAGCACCAAATTTGAGTTATCAATGGTACAATAATGGTAATATTATTACTGGTGCCAATAGCAATAGTTATACAGCAACTAATGCAGGCAATTTTACGGTGAACATTGAAAATACAGTAACAGGATGTTCCAATAGTTCAGTAATTTTTGTAGTAAACACAAGCAGTACCATTATATCTGACATTACGGCTATGGGCAATACAAGTATATGTGAAAACAATAGTGTAACACTGAGTGCTTTGGCATCGAGCGCATACCAGTATCAGTGGTATGTTAATGGCAACACCATAAATGGAGCCATTTCATCGAGCTATTCGGCAGGTATTGCAGGAAATTACACCTGTGTAATTAGTAATACTGGGGGTTGTTCAGCTATATCAAACAGCATTGCTGTAACTGTAAATAGTTTACCAACCATACCAGTTATTAGTGGTGCAAATAGTTTTTGTCCAGATAATATAACCACCTTAAATGCAGGTAGCGGTTACACAAGTTATTTATGGAATACCAATGCAACTACAGCAAGTATTATTGTTACTCAAGCTGGTACATATACTGTAATTGTAAGTAACTCAAACTCATGCACCAACACATCAACAGTAGTTATAGCACCTTGCATAAATAATGTGCCACCGACACAGTTAAGAACTATAGATTGTGGTAAAACAAATTTAACTCCAAATGCACAAATTGGATGCAATCCAGTACCTAATGCTACAAATTATGAGTGGGAATTTAGAGATACATTAACAGGTGCATTAATGGGAACAGCCATTACCAATTGGCACATAGTTACCACACAACAATCAAATCCTGTGTTACAGTGGAATACGCAATATGATTGTAGAGTTAGAGCAAAAGTTGGTGGGTTATGGGGTAATTTTTCGGTATCATGCAGAATTGGGTTAAGAGAAAATCCGGCTATTACAGGTGTACCATCAACACAATTAAGACCACAATTTTGTAATGTTAGCAATTTGGCATTGAGCTCCGTTATAGCTTGTAATCAAGTTTCAATGGTTACATATTATAGTTTTGAATTTACTGATTTAAGTACATCGCAGGTAATTTTAAAGCAAAATCTAACTAATTATTTGCCTTTAAATACAGTGGTTCCGAGTTTGCAGGCAGGGCATAATTACCAAGTTAGAGCCCGTGCCTATGTATACAATACCTGGGGAGATTGGGGCGCTGCGTGTACTATAGGAATTGCAAGTATTGGCGCAAATGCAAGGGAGTATTTAATTGAAATTGATGAGGAAGGAATTGAAACAATAATTGAAAAAGAAGTATCCATAAATAGTGCACTTACATTAAATGCTTATCCCAACCCATTTAGTGTACAAGGTGGATTTAGTGTTAATGGTAGTGATGATTTGGTGATGGTTTATTTATATGATGCACTTGGAAATATTGTTTGGCAAGAACAGGTAAAAACAAATACCTATGTTCAATTTGCTGCAGAGGAATTGGCTAGCGGTATGTACTTATTATCGGCAGTCAATAAATTCGGGGATAGTAAATCTTTACGATTGATTAAAACCGAGTAATTCATTTCTATTAGTGAA
Organism: Bacteroidia bacterium; assembly: GCA_035439485.1. Classification (GTDB taxonomy): domain Bacteria; phylum Bacteroidota; class Bacteroidia; order UBA4408; family UBA4408; genus CAIKXD01. Next base: position 285 of record DAORKI010000047.1, on the reverse strand, counting down.
AGTGAAAACCGATTTGGCTTTAATGCTGAATCGGTTTTTTTTTTGCAATAGGGGCTGAAGCAAGTTACCATGTAACGCGGAAGACCCGGGCGATTGCGCAGCAAGCGTATTGCCCAACATGTTGCAACAAAATATTAATGATGTTAAACCCAAATTACGCTTAGAAATGCGTAGACGAAAAAGAAATTGCAAATCAGATTTTTACAAATCTGATAACATTTTCTAAATCGGGATTAACTCAACTAAATTAAGTAGTCGTCCCTCAAAAAGTCCAATTCCTATAGG
>DAORKI010000046.1:0-25774 GCA_035439485.1 Bacteroidia bacterium | reverse complement strand
TTAGGAAATCCAATAGGCCTATAGGAATTGGACTTTTTGAGGGACGACTATTTAATAAATACAATTGGTAAAACATTTCATAAAAAAATTTGATGATAGTTTGTTTTATTTAAGCTAGTTCTAAATTCTCAATTGAAACTGAACTTTTAATATCACCAAAAATAACCTTTGCTTTGTTCTTAGAAATCTCTTCAACTATACCTGTTTGCTTGCTATTAAACAATCTTACTGTACTGCCAACTTTTATTTGTTCCATTTTTTTTGCAATGGTTTTTTCCTTTTTCTTACTCCTTTTTTCTTCTGCAATTTTCTCCAACTTTTTCTTTTTTTCAGCAGTCATTAGACCCACAAATTTTTGAATTACTTCTTTCTTTTGAGTGGCTTTATCCCATTCTATACTGAGCAAATTTAAACGCCTTCCTAGTTCTGCCATTCGCGTTATTTCTTCATTTTTTTCTTTATCACGTTCAATTTTTAATTGAATTTTCTCAGTAAGATTTTCATAATTTAAGCTTGATTGAGCAGCCTTTTCTTCCTGTTTTTTTAGTTCTTCAATACGGTGGCTTAATTTCTGTTTTTCCTTTTGAAGAGTACCCAACATATTATTTAGTTTCAGCTTTTCACGTTGTATTTTTTTACCAGCGCGATCCAGAATTTCTTTTGGTAAGCCAATTTTTTGTGCCACTTCAAAAGTATAAGAACTTCCTGGTTGTCCAACTAATAATTCATATTTAGGCTGCAATGTTTCAGCATCAAAAATCATACAAGCGTTTGTAACACCTTGCAAATTTTCGGCAACTAATTTTATATTGGTGTAATGTGTGGTAACAATGCCAAAGGCTTTTTTCTTAGCTAATTCCTCTAAAATGACCTCTGCAATTGCACCTCCTAGTTCAGGGTCAGACCCGGTTCCAAACTCATCAATCAACACCAAAGTTCTTCTGTTGGCATGCTCCAAAAAGTATTTCATTTTTACCAGCCTACTGCTGTAGGTACTCAATTCATATTCTATACTTTGACTATCGCCAATATCGCTATGTATTTGTTGAAACAAGCTCATTACTGAGCCCTCTGCTGCAGAAACAAGCAACCCACTTTGCAGCATGATTTGCAATAGCCCTACAGTTTTGAGTGTTATTGATTTACCACCTGCATTTGGACCACTAATAATTACAATTCTATTGTGAGTATCCAAGTGTAAATTTAAGGGAATAGTGTCTTTTTTATTTTGTTTGTTTTGAAGTAACAATAATGGATGTTTGGCATTAACGAATTTTATTGTTGGTTGCCTTTCTATTTGTGGTAATCGTCCATTAATATCAATTGCTAAAAGTGCTTTAGCTCTTGTAAAATCAATTTGTGTTAAAGTATTTTGATAGTTTTTTATTAATTCTTTATGAGGGCGAATTTCATCGGTCAACTGTTTTAATAAACGATACACTTCACGTTTTTCAGATTGTTCTAAATCGGCTATTTCATTATTAATTTCAATAGTATTATATGGTTCAATAAAAGAAGTTTTTCCAGTATCACTGCTACCATGCACTAATCCTTTTACATCTCTTTTATGCTCTGCTAGTACTGATAAAACTCTTCTTCCATTATAAAAGTTTTCTTCATTATCGCGTAGCCATCCCAATTTTTTTAAATCATTCACAAAACTTCTGAACCTTCTATCGGATTCTCTTCTTTTTAAACTAAGATCTCTTCGTATTTCTCCCAGTTCTTTTGATGCTGATGACTTTACCTCACCATGTATATCAATAATTTGGTTAATTGAATCAATGATTTCATTGGTGATATATAAGTTTTCAATTAGTTTAAATAAGGATGGATACAACTTTTGTTTTTCATTTAAAAAAACAATGATTGTATTCACTGTATCACTCACAGACCTGATGTTACTGAATGATTCTTCTCCAATCACCGAACCATGTATATAAAGCAATGCAATTTCTTTACTTAAATCAGTAAATGTAGAGTCAGGAAAATGCATTTTATGCTCCACTATACGCTTGTATTCATCGCATTGCGATAACAATAACATGAGTCGATCAACATTTTTGATAGGTTTAATCTGTGTAGCTAATTCTCTTGATGGTGCACATCTACAATGCTGCAGCACAAGTTGTTTTACCTTGTCGAACTCAAATTGTTTATCAGTATCAATAGGAAAAAAATCCATCTGTATTGTCTTACCTAAAATTCATTTGCAAGCTAAGGCCTGCATTGCTCGATGTATTAACACCAAATCGATAATAAGGTTGCCAGTTAATACTCAAATCATCACTAACATCAAAGGTAAATAAATGTGCATCTACTAAGGCATCTACAATGTTTAAAACGTATACCAAGGAGGTAACAATAATAAAAATGTCTCTGTTTTGTCTGTATTGATCTTGTAATGTAAGTAACTGATCGGTACTGTAAATATCTAAATATTTATCAGGCTCTTTTATACTTGTATCAGCTCTTTGAATTAATGCACTTTTATAATCTTTATACAAAATATGATTGCTTCGAATAAAGTATCCGCAGGCACCTAAACCAGCCCAAATAATAGGAGTTTTCCAATATTTCCTATTGTAAACTTGACCTGCACCTGGAATAACAGTGCTTAAGATTACTGCTATTTTTGGATTGTGAAGTGTTGTTTTTTTGGGTGTTGAAATCTTCTTTTCATTTTTGGCTTTTGTGCTGTCTAATTCGAAAAAAATATCACTTCTTGTAGGTATGTTTTGCAAAAAAAATTGATTACTTTTTATCGCATTAATTTGAGCAAAAGTACTTAATGTACATATACAAAAAATAAAAAAAATAAAGCTATTTTTCATTTTTGTATTGCTATTTTAAATTACTAAAATTTATTTAAATAAGCGATTTAAAAAAAGCTTCATTTCTTCTTCTGAATAAAAAGGTAAAACAATTTTACCTTTACCATTGGAAGATCTTTTTAATTCAGCATGCTTGTTAAAAATAACTTTCAATTCTTTGCTTAAATTTACATCGGTGCTTGTATTAACTCCCGTTTTAGAAGCGGGCTTTACAATTAAATCTATATTTTCTGCACTTCCCTTGGCAGTTTCTCTTACCAATTCTTCTGTGTCTCTTACGGATAAATCTTGCTCAATAATTGTGTTAAATATGGCAACCTGCGTTTCTTTGTTTTCAATGTTAATTAAGGCCCGTGCATGTCCCATACTTATTTTTTGATCTCTCAGGCCCAATTGAATATCATCGGGGAGTTTCAGCAATCTCAAATAATTGGTAACAGTACTTCTTTGTTTGCTTACCTTTTCAGAAACAGCTTCTTGTGTTAAATTGCATTCATCAATAAGTCGTTTATAACTGATAGCTATTTCAATTGCATCAAGATTTTCACGTTGTACGTTTTCTACCAAAGCCATTTCCAACATAGCTTGATCATTGGCTATTCTTATGTAGGCAGGTACTTCTGTAAGACCTGCTAATTGTGAAGCTCTAAATCTTCTTTCTCCACTTATAAGTTGGTATTTATCATAGCCTAATTTTCTTACAGTTACAGGCTGTATAATGCCATGTAAAGCAATTGAATCAGCCAATTCTTGCAAAGCTACTTCTTCAAAATGAGTTCGTGGTTGAAAAGGATTTGTTTCAATCTGAGATATTTGCAGCATGGCTACACTTCCAACAACTCCTGAAGCCACTTCTGTAACGGCATTACTGCTGGTAATATCTGTTTTATTATCTTGTAAAAGGGCACTTAATCCCTTTCCTAATGCTCTTTTTTTGAAATTATTGTTGCTCATCGTTATTCTTCAGGTAAAGTTTTTTCTTCATTACTCAATCGGGTGAGTCCATTTTTTTGTAAAATTTCTCTTGCCAAATTTAAATAATTTATAGCACCTTTGCTTGTAGCATCATGCATAATGATTGTTTCACCAAAACTTGGTGCCTCGCCTAATTTTGTATTTCTTTGAATGATAGTGTCAAATACCATTTGTTGAAAATGTGTTTTTACTTCTTCAACCACTTGATTACTTAAACGTAATCTAATATCATACATGGTAAGCAAAATTCCTTCTATTTCTAAATCAGTATTTAAACGGCTTTGAACAATTTTTATGGTATTTAATAATTTTCCAAGTCCTTCTAATGCAAAGTACTCACATTGAACTGGAATTATTACTGAATCAGAAGCGGTTAATGAATTAATGGTAACCAAACCCAACGATGGTGAACAATCTATAATAATAAAATCATACTGATCCTTAATTTTTTGCATTGCCAAACGCATCATTTGTTCGCGATTCGGCATGTTAATAATTTCTATTTCAGCACCTACTAAATCAATATGTGCTGGTAATAAAAATAAATTTGGTGTTGAAGTTTCAAGAATAATATCTCCTGGCTCGGCTTCATTTATAATACATTCATAAATACTTGCCTTTACATTTTTTGGATCAAATCCAACTCCTGATGTAGCATTGGCTTGAGGATCGGCATCAACTAATAATGTTTTAAACTCTAAAACAGCTAAACTAGCTGCTAAATTAATAGCAGTGGTCGTTTTACCTACTCCTCCCTTTTGATTTGCTACTGAAATAATTTTCCCCATGTTAATGATGCTGCTTTTATTTTTTTATTAATAATTTATTGTTGAACCAATTTCCATTAAAGTTAGTTCTTTCCCTTGATTACTGAATTTATTGATTGCTTCTTCGTGGTCTATCTTTATATATCCAAATGTATCGTAATGCATGCCAATAATTTTTCTACACTTAATAAAATCTGCAGCAATTATGGCATTGTCAACACTCATAGTGAAATTATCTCCTAAGCATAAAAATGCAAAATCCAAGGTTCTAAATTCACCAATCAATTTCATATCATACGTTAATGCAGTATCTCCCGAATAATAAAAGTTAGCTGCATGTGACTCTATAATAAAGCCCATGGCTGTTCCTCCATAACTACCATCAGGTAAACTGCTACTATGAACTGCAGAAACACACTTTACTTTTCCAAAGTCAAAAATCCACTTTCCGCCAGTGTTCATTGGATGGGTATTTTCAACACCATTTTTATTGAGCCATTGTATAATTTCCCAATTCGCTATTACTTTAGCATTGCTCTGATTAGCTATAGCTATAGCATCTGCAATGTGATCTTGATGCCCATGAGAAATAAGTATGTAATCGGGATTTATTTTTTTAATGTCAATTTTTTCAGCTAAACTATTGGGTGTAATAAAGGGATCAAACAATATTTTTTTATTATTTACCTCAATCTCAAAACAAGAATGTCCGTAATATGTTATTTGCATAGAATTTAATTTGAATTTATTGAATTGCCCTGCTAATCATTCTTTATATTTGCTTTTGCTTGGGCCTTTTTAAAATCATGCGAATTTACGATTCTTAGCACTTTAAAAATGTTAATAATTTAAACAGTTTTTTGTTGAAAAAATAATATGATAACTTTACTTAACGCAACCAACCGTCCTGATAATAGGACCTCTGTAATTTCCAAAACTTATGAACAATTTTTAATAACTACCAATGTTGCCTTTCAATATCTTAGTTTAGAGGAAGTTAGTGGCGATTTGCTCATTAAGCATAGCATAGGAATAAAACAAATGGAAATTGAAGAACTCTTTGATAGGTATATATTTAAAGCAGATAAAATTATGATTGTTTCTCCAGAATACAATGGTAGTTTTCCTGGTATTTTAAAGTTATTTATTGATGCCTTGCCACATAAGGCACTCGATAACAAAAAAATAGCCCTAACAGGTGTTGCTACTGGTAGGGGAGGCAATCTCAGAGGTTTAGATCATCTTACAGGCATTTTACATTACTTAAATGCTCATGTGATGCCATTTAAACTGCCCATTTCACTAGTTTCATCAATGATATCTGATGGAAAGGTAATAAACGAAAATTTGATTAGAGATATTCAAAAGCAATTGAAACAATTTGAGGAATATTAGTGCTCTTATACGAAAGTGAAATGGTCTTTATACCATTTCAAACTGAGGTAAATGCCGATAATCATTTGTTTGACCAAATTTATTTGGTCTATTACAAATATCATATCGGTATTATTCCTTTTATTGGGCCTAATTCCTTTAAAATGACTAATCTACTATGAGTTTAGGGTATTTTATATTGTCGGAAACAATAAAGGAACTTGGAAATAAAGTGCTAATCTGTTTTAATTGCTTACTCGCTTCTAGTTTGCTTCTATAATCACCCACACGAACCCTAAAATTGGGACTTTGATAGCTGTCATAGGCAGGTATTTCGGGAAATTCTTTTAAAAATTTGGTTTTTATTTCCTTTGCTTTTTCTCGTTCATTGCCAAAGTGAATTTGAATTCTATAGCCTGCACAACTTTGTTTTAACTTATTGATTTCAATATACTTCTGTTGCAATTTCATCACTCGTGCATCAGCATTCATTGTGAGCGAATCTTTGCTAATAGGCATGGTTTGCGCCAAAGCATTGATGCGAAACAAAAAAATAAGAAAAAGCAAACTCAGAGAAAATTTCATGTTAATTTTTTTTCTTTTGACAAAGCTAATCATTTGCTATTTTGTTTAGGTTCCAATAATTGTTCCAAAACTTTAGGGAAGTGTTCCATTTCAAGCTGATGAATCTTTGAAGCCAGTGATATTGCATTGTCACTGCTTTCTATTTCACACTTTGCTTGATAAATAATGGCTCCATCGTCATATTTGGCATTCACAAAATGTATACTGATGCCACTTTGTTTTTCTTTGGCTGCTATTACCGCTTCATGCACATGTGCACCATACATTCCTTTACCTCCATATAAAGGGAGTAAAGATGGATGAATGTTCACTATTTTATTAGGATAAGCATCAATTAAAAAAGGACTTATTTTTTTTAAAAAGCCTGCTAATACTATCCAGTCAATCTCATTTTTGTATAATAAATTTACGATTAATTCCGAATTTTCAAAATCATTGTTTTTTAAAACAAAAATTGGAACTGATAATTTTTTACATCTGTTAATTACTCCAGCTTGCGCATTATTAGTGAGCACCATTTTAACACAACCCAATGGATGATTATTGTTGAAATAATGGATTATATTCTCAGCATTTGTTCCACTTCCAGAAGCAAATATGGCAATTTTGTTCAAGATATAAGTGATTTAAAGTGACTAACCTTAGTAAATCTTACAATTGTATTTGCTCAAATTAATACAAGTACTCCATTCTAGCTACTGTTTCATAGCGTTTCATATCTGCAAAATTTAATATAACTTGTTTTGATGTAGCATATTTTAATACATCTTGCATATATCTTTTAGTAACTATTACCAATTCTGCCTTGCTCATAGCCTTTTCTAAATCTGTTTCTATGTACTTTACAATGTTTGAATTTTCAATGCGTAAACTAATCAAATTAATGTCTTCATCATAAACCATGAATTCACCTTGGGTGTTTTCAATAATATCATTTGCCAACCTCAGCATCGGGCTTTCTCTTACATCATCAGTATGATTTTTAAAAGTAATTCCAACCAATAATATGTTTGATTTTTTATGTTTCAACACCATTTGTAAAATTCTATCTTGAAACTTTTCATTACTTTCTGTCAAACTATTCATCAATGGAGCTTCTATATTATTTAATCTCGAAAAATAACGCATAGCACGCAAATCCTTTGGTAAACATGATCCTCCAAAAGGCAAACCAGGTCTTAAATAACGCGTAGAAATATTTAAATGCTTGTCCATTAAAAAAATATTATTGGCCAATTCTATATCTATATTAAATCCTTTGCCAATGCTATATACTTCGTTGGCAAAGGCAACTTTAATGGCATGAAAACAATTATCAACATACTTAACAAATTCTGCTGTATGGGTATCTGTGATAACTACGGGGCTATTTACATTGTAACTTAGCAAGGATTTTAATTCAGAAATATCGGATTCCATAGTTCCAATAACAATTCTAGGTGCTTCCATAAAATCTTTAACTGCACTTCCCTCACGTAAAAACTCAGGGTAAAAAGCAAGTTTTAGCTGGCCAGTATAATTACTCAAATGCTTTTCAAAAATTGGTCTAAATGTACCTTCAACAGAGTGCGGTGGAATGGTACTTCTGTATGCTATAGTAATATTTTTATTTGTTCCACTTAATATTTGAGCAATTTCAATGGTGGTATTAATGGTATAATCTAAATTCACAGTTCCATCCGGCATGCTAGGTGTGCCTACGCAAACCAAAATTATTTCAGCATGGTCAATAACTTCCTTGGCACTTGTGGTGGCTTTAATATTGCCATTAGCCAATTGTTTTTGTAAAATATCATCAACTAAAGGCTCCCAAACAGGACTTTTGCCCGAAAGTAAACTACTTACTTTTTGTGATTTAATATCGCAACCTATTACTTGATGTCCAAGATCGGCAAAACAAACCGTGTTTACCACTCCTACATATCCTAATCCAAAAATTCCTATTTTCATATTATACTATTATAAATTTCAATTGTTTTATTCGCTATGTTTTCCCAGTCAAAATCACTTACTGAATCATTCGCAAGTTGAGAAATTTTTATTAAACTTTCATAATCTCTATTCAAAAAACTTAAACATGACGCAGCCATTGATTCATAGGTATAAGTTTCACTTACTTTAATTATTTCATCCTTAAATCTATAATTGCTCCCTAAAATATTAGTCACCACTGGACATCCAAAGGCTAAGCTTTCATTTAATGAATTATTTCCTGCTGCTGATTTAAAGGGAAGCAATTGTAAAATGGAGGATTTATACAGGCTGTAAAGAGTATGGTCATCAACACCATCATAAAAGGTTAAATTTTTATAACCAGAAATACTTTTCTTATATTCAGCATGTAATTTTCTGTTCACTAAAATAAACTTCCAAGTGGGGTGATGTTGAGCGCAGTAATCAATAAAATTAAAGTAAAATTCCCAATCACGCTGCCATTCGCCAACCGTTAGTATTTGATAGGCTTCCTTTTTTACTTGAATTTTTTTAGCGCTTTCAGTCAGTGATTTTAAATCAGCCCCCAGAGGTAATATATGAATTTTATTTTCATTTACAACTTCAGCAATTACATCCTTCTGTGGTTCTGTCATAACTATTGCTGCAGCCATTTTACTAAACCTGTTTTTGTTTATTTGATGAGCCCAACCATACATTTTTCCCATGTAATTGCCGCTTGTAATTTCTTGCCTTAAAATTTCCGGTGGTTGATGATAGGTTACAACAATTGGTAAATCAACCAATCTTGCAGAAAAACGATAATATTCTTCGCCATATAAAATATGTAGCAATTGCACATCCTTGTTATGTTTAATGAATTGGGCAGCTTTCCATTCATTCAAAAATAAATACTTTGAATAAATTGTACCAACATGTTCAGTTGAGTTTTCATCTATTCCAAAAGTTGCTTTAGGCTTGGTGTACCTGAGTATTTGTTTATAACCTGCATTTTGTGCATGGTGATAGTAAGATGAACGTATGGCTACTGAAATTGGTGTTATCATTAAATTTTTTTTACTGCCTCTGCAAAAACCCACCACGAAAATTAGTATTCAAATAAAAATTTACCATGTAGTGATAAACTTCCATTCCCTAAATTTCAAGTTCGAGATTTTACAACCCTAAATTTTAATTAACAAGCTATAAATCTCATTAATTGGGTGCAAATTTATCTAATATTGCCATAAAAAAAAGTTATTAATTAATAAGCAATATTCAAGTAGACCTGTTTTTTAAATTAAATGGTTGCAAACAGGCTTTTATTCAATGATTAAAAACTAATTACAAATTAATTTTTGGGTAAACATTTGCTGGTCAAATTCAATCTCCACAAAATAAACTCCCTTATTAATTTCGTTGTTGAAATCGATTAATTGCTGATGTTTTCCAGCGTTTTTATTGGCCCATGATTGTTGCAAAACTAATTGTCCACTCAATGAAAAAATTTTAATAGTAACATTTGAATTACTTTTGAGTGTATACTGCATATTTACCATATCTTTTGCAGGATTTGGATAAATACAACACATGGCTTTTTTTTCGTTTAAATACTCCCTTCCTGTTGTAGGAGAGCTAATTACTTTTGAAGTGTTGTAAATAAAATCTCCAGTTTTTTCTCCATCTCCATTAGCCGCATTGCCCGCTACATAAAAGGTTATTGAGCCAATGTCGGTTGATGGTGCATTCCAGGTAAAGGAAAAAGTGTGTGAGTTACTAGATGCACCGCCATTTAAATTATGTACTACACTTGTTCGTGAATTACCCGAAATCATGGCCGATTTAGTGGTCATTTGGTTTGGATTTGTTATGGTAAATGAACCAGCATTCGTGCCAGTTGAAGTCAAAGCTTCAAAGCCCATCCCGAACAAATTTAATCCATTTCTTTCAACCGTAACATTTACTGTGTATGATTGTCCTGGAGTATATTTCCAATTGGGCATATTTGGGCAATCAATAGTAATAGAGCCGCCTACAGCATTCGCAGAATTGCCCGTGTGGCAAAGAGGGGTGTTACAGGTGGTTTCTCCGGGAGACCCAGTTTTTCCTGCTTTTCCATTGTCGTCTAAAATATCTAAGGAAATACTGGCTATTCCTAATAAAAAAATAGATGAAATGAGTAAATTTTTTCTCATAAAATTAAGTTTTGAAATAATTTGTGGTGTATTTTTTTGCAAGAATACTGTAAAAGGTTCATTCTAGCGACTAACCACGACCAATCATCATACTTAATGGATATGTATTAAAAAATTACTTTTAAAAAAGAACTTACTGTCCAAATGTCATAATTACTGACAAAATTTATGAAAATAGCACAACAACTCAGAAAAATTGGCAAATTTTTCCTGAAATCCGTCCATGGCATGTTTTATGACTGTGGGCAAGCAGTTCAAAAATTAAATGTCAAACCTATAAATAAAATTAAAATGTCAAAAGTGAAAGTACAACCTTTAGCCGACCGCGTATTAGTTGAAGCAGCAGCTGCAGAAGAAAAAACTGCTGGTGGAATTATTATTCCCGATACAGCAAAAGAGAAACCACAGCGTGGAAAAGTAATTGCTGTTGGTTCTGGTAAAAAAGATGAACCAATGACAGTTAAAGTTGGTGACACTGTATTGTATGGAAAATACGCAGGAACTGAATTAAATGTAGATGGTAACGATTACCTTATTATGCGCGAAAGCGACATTTTTGCAATTATTTAATGAATTAAATTAAAAACAATCTAAAACTAAACAGAATGGCAAAAGAAATAACATTTAACCTTGAAGCTCGCGATGCGATGAAAAGAGGCGTAGATGCCTTAGCAAATGCAGTTAAAGTTACACTTGGACCTAAAGGTCGTAATGTAATTATTGATAAAAAATTTGGCGCACCAGCCATTACAAAAGATGGTGTTACAGTTGCCAAAGAAATTGAATTAAAAGACACTGTGGAAAATATGGGCGCACAACTGTTAAAAGAAGTGGCTTCTAAAACTGCAGATATTGCTGGTGATGGAACAACTACAGCTACCGTATTAGCTCAAGCAATTGTTACAGGTGGCCTAAAAAATGTTGCTGCTGGCGCTAATCCAATGGATTTGAAGCGTGGTATTGATAAAGCTGTTGCTGCTGTGGTTGCAAACCTACAAAAACAATCAAAAAAAGTAGGCGATGACAACCAAAAAATTGAGCAAGTAGCTACTATTTCTGCCAATAATGATGCTGCCATTGGTAAATTAATTGCCAATGCCATGGAAAAGGTAAAAAAAGAAGGCGTAATCACAGTTGAAGAAGCAAAAGGTACAGAAACACACGTTGAAGTAGTGGAAGGAATGCAATTCGATAGAGGATATATTTCTCCTTACTTTGTAACCAATGCTGATAAAATGGAAGCTGTTCTTGACAATCCATTGGTATTGATTTACGACAAGAAAATTTCAAATATGAAAGAATTGTTGCCAATCCTTGAAAAAGGTGTGCAAACAGGTCGCCCAATATTAATAATTGCTGAAGATGTTGATGGTGAAGCTTTAGCTACCTTAGTGGTAAACAAAATTCGCGGTTCTTTGAAAATATGTGCTGTTAAAGCTCCAGGATTTGGTGACCGCAGAAAAGCAATGTTGGAAGATATCGCAATTTTAACTGGTGGTACATTAATTTCTGAAGAGCGTGGTTTCAAATTAGAGAATGCCGATTTGAGTTATTTAGGCTCTGCCGAAAAAATTACTGTTGATAAGGATAACACTACAGTAGTTGGTGGTTCAGGTAAAAAAGCTGATATTACAGCTCGAGTAAATCAAATTAAGGCACAAATTGAATCTACAACTTCTGACTACGATAAAGAAAAATTACAAGAGCGTTTGGCTAAGTTAGCAGGTGGCGTGGCTGTGTTATATGTTGGTGCTGCTACTGAAGTTGAAATGAAAGAAAAGAAAGATCGTGTTGATGATGCTTTACATGCAACTCGTGCTGCTGTTGAAGAAGGAATCGTTGCTGGTGGTGGAGTAGCTTACATTCGTGCAATTGAATCATTAGAGAAATTAAAAGGCGAAAACGAAGATGAAACTACTGGTATTGCTATTGTAAAACGCGCTATCGAAGAGCCATTGCGTCAAATTTGTGCTAATGCAGGAATCGAAGGTTCTATTGTAGTTCAAAAAGTGAAAGAAGGTAAAGGTGATTATGGTTACAATGCCAGAACCGACAAATATGAAAACATGTATGAAGCTGGAGTAATTGACCCTACTAAAGTTTCACGTGTAGCATTAGAAAACGCAGCATCTATTGCAGCAATGTTGTTAACTACCGAATGTGTTCTAGCCGAAACTAAGGAAGAAGGTGCAGCAGGTGGTGGCATGCCTCAAGGTATGGGCGGCATGGGCGGTATGATGTAAGAATTCATCAATCAAATTAAAAGAAAGGGGTACTCCTAAAGGGTGCCCCTTTTTTTTGTGAATTATTTCTTGTTTTGGGCACATGGGCATTTGCATTTTTTTCTCTGTCTGGGCGGATTGCAATCCGCCCCCTGCCGTTGAAAAAATGCAAATGCCCACCAGGCCATCCGCTATATCTTTTTTGACAACACTTTTGGCTGCACCCAAAAAAGGATGCCGCTCCTGTCCTTTGCGCAGTTATTTGCCTTGCCATTTTCCCAAAAATATAAATGCAATGGTTAAAAAAAATTAGCGAAATACCCCGTAAGTTAAGATTGAAAATAACAAAGCTAACTGGCTAAAAGTTTGGGATTTTAATTGTCAATTTTCATCAAAATTTTATTTTGATACGGCTTGTTGTTACTAATTAAATTTATATGATAAACGCCAGAACTTAAAAATGAAATATCAATGGGTATTTGAGTTAGCCCTAAGATTAAATCCTCACGATATACTTCTTCTCCAAGAGCATTAAATATAAGAATGTAATCATTGTCATTAAACCCTAATTCATTATTTAAAACGATACTATGAGAAGCCGGGTTGGGATAAATTGTGAAATCTGTTTTTGTGTTTGCAAGATCTGATGGTATACTAGTTAATACATCAAAATAAGCTACATGATTCAACACATTTCCTGCATTGTTTTGAACAAAATCTCCTCCAAAGTAGGCAATAGAAGAGTTCATTGCAATAGTGTTTACGGTACTATCTAAAAATAACACTGGACTAATGGTGTAATCATTGGCTGGTGCCGTATTACTTTGCTGAAAACGCATCATGTTTTGTCCGAAATATAAACCAGAACCTACCATAAAGCTACCTCCACAAATCATTTCATTGCCATTAATAGCAAGGGCACAAATTTTTTGTCCTGAGAATGAATTTCCCATTCCATTTAAAGGCATAATTACTTTTTCCCATCCATTTTGACTATTGTATAAAGCCATAGCACACGTATCATTGCCATTAATCACATCACAGGCAGCATAAATTCTACCATTATAAAAAGCCAAATCATTAACTGGAGTAACCGTACCAAATCCCATATAAATAAACTGTGTACCATCAAAACCTACAACATTTTTTCGTAATGCCCCAGTAGGCAATTCAAAGTCACCACCAATAATTAGTTCGTTTCCAACCACTTCAAATGTTCTAACTTCATTCCCATAAATACCAATTTGAATAATATCTTGCCAACTAGTACCATTCCATTTTGCCAGTAAATTATTAAAAGCACCTCCAGCATATATTTCATTGTTGTAAACTACTAAAGCATTTACAGTGCTATCTAAGTTACCCATAGCTTGCCACTGCCCATTAATTAAATCATAAATGGCCACATTATGTGCAGGTATTCCATCGGCTTCTGTAAAACTACCTCCAACTATTACTTGATTGTTATGTATAATCATGGATTTTATTTTACCATTCACGCCATTACCTAATGGCATCCAAAACCAGCCTGCAAAACCGCTTTGATAAACGGCTATATTATTTGCTGAAACTGTACCACCAGCAGTATTAAATTCACCAGCTACATAAATACTCATTCCTCCTTGTTCTACAAGAATAGCGTTTACTTGCCCATTTACACCACTATCAAGGGCGTAGGCAGTGTTTGTAACCCAGTATCCTGGTTGAATCCAAGCTAACTCATCAATGGTAAATCCATGCTCATCTGCCCATGCTGTAACACCTTCAACTTTGATTTCATGCACATAGGCAAATTTTTGTTTGCTATCTATTTCTCTTGCAAGTCTTTCATAGCCGCTTTGTTGCATTAAATATCCAACTGCACAATGTGTTCCGTTGCGGTCAATAAATACGGGGCTTTTATAACTAAGATAGTCATTAATAGGGAATTGTTTTGCCTTCCAATAGCCATTCAACTTTTGAAGTAACCATTTTCTGTTGGCCTGCTGACTTGAATTTAAGTGTTCAACAGATCTATTATTTAATGTTTGTTCAACCAATTGCAAATGCAAGGCTATTAAATCAATATGGTTAATATTGTTTTCAATTTTAGTTTGATTGATAACATTTTCAATGTCGCTTTGCTTTTGCCATAGCACATTCACACTGCTTAGTTGTTGCAAAGATTTTTCATTTGCAAAAGCATTGATTATACTGATGGTAAATAAGAGTAGAAATAATTTTTTCATGGTGTGAAAATTTAAATGTTGATAAAATTCTTAATTATTTTAAAGACGTTAGTAATGGGTAAAACGTTAGAATAATTTCTTAAAAGTATAAAAGTACTCAATTTTTATTTCAGTTCTAAAATGCACGATCAATTTCTTCTTGTGCTTTATCAATTAACCTATTTATATTTCTAAAAAATTGCAATCTTTGTTTTTCACTCACGCTGCTTATGAGCACTGATTTTTTAATTAAATTTTGAATCCACTGTTCATTTTCATTACAATAATTTAAATTAAAGGTGAGTAAGGAATTAAATGTGTTGAATGATAATAATGAAATTTTTAATTTATCAGTATTTACTAAAATCGAGTTGTTACCTATTTGCACTTCACAACTATATAAATTAAAACTTTGGTTGTGAACAGGGTCCTTCATATGGCGTAAACATTTACTGTTTATCTCAGCTTGACGCTGCAAGTGTTCTGACATTAAACGAATATCATTTAACACATTCATGGCATCTTTTTTTGTAGTAAACAAACCACTATCTGCATAATAGGTAACCTGACTTAACATGCTGCTAATTGTTTCTTCTGTCCAAATTTCAGTGCATGGAATAGCCACATATAATTGATTGATTTTTTTTGCTAAGTTTAAACTTGCTGTTGTAATTGCTTTAGGATCGAATTTCTTTCCTTGTAAGCTCACATCATTTAATATGGATTTTCGCCAATAAAAAAACTTAAAAGGGGTAAGAAAAGGATAATCAAGATGATGAAAAAAAGGAACATCTTCGGCAGCAAAATATAAATGTGGATTTTGAAACGAAAGAGCGTTTTCTAAATCTTGAATTATACTTTGCAAATAATTCTCTAAATCAATAGCATTGCTGGTTAAGCTCTTATAGCTAAAGGTTACTGTACCGGCTGTTTTTTCCGTAAGTAATTCTGGCGACACCCTAAAATGCTTACACAAAAGTACTACTTCATCAATACTTATAGAGGTTTCACACCTAATTCTTCGATATGCACTATCGCTGCTAATGCTTAATACTTCTGCCATTTCATCGGCTAACGACTTGTTTGGTGCTACTCTTTTTAAGTGCTCAATAAATCTAGTTTGTACTGCGAAATCCGCGTTTTTAAGTGCCATTTTTAAAAATGTTTCGTGAAAAGTACAAAAAAATTATTTGATTATTTGCAAAAATCGCAAAAAAAAGTATGGATAAAATATATAGTTTGCGAAAATCCGTAAACTATTGAAAGGCTATCAAATTGATTTGTGATAAACCTCATTTCGGCCAAATTCTGCTTCAATTTTCAATAAACACTAGGGCAAAATGCAAGCTAGTTTTGCATCGTCAAAAGGGAATAAAAAACACTAAAATTTAAAATCATGAAAACAATACAAATACAAAAAATTAAAATATCAATTATCTTGTTTTACGCTTTCTTTACAACATCAGAGGCTCAAATTAAGCCCATCAATACAGACAATAGATTAATTACAAGTATTGATTATACCACTAAAGGCCCTCAAGGAAGTATAGCTTATGATTTTTATACAAAAAATGGGACTTGTGTTGGATTTTCATTCTCACAGTTGCAAGGTTTGAAACAATTTGCAGACAACACATGGTACTATAACCTCGATTATGTTCGTTTTAACTTTAGTGGCAGACTAACTTATACATACATTGAAACTAAATTACTTCGAACCTTTATTATAGCCAAGGCAGGTTGTTCATACAATACTATACTCGAAAAAAATGATTTGAATATATTACCCAGTTTTAGTTTGGGCGGAGGAGCTGATATTTTTATCGTTAATTCTTCGGGCATTAGGTTGGAAGGAGGGATTGGTTCACCCTATTTTGCTTCCATAGGCTACTTTTTTAAGCTATAAGTTATCCACTCTATATTCTTCACTATTAAAAAATTAAAATAAAATAACCCTAATTTAAAAAAATAAAAATGAAAACAAATCAAATTTTTAAAATCGTATTAAGAAGTATTTTTATTGGAGCATTCCAATTTGCCACCGCACAAACTTCTCCAAAAACCAAATTGGCAGTGCTGAGTATCGACCACCGTCAAACAGACATTACACCTGTGCTTTTGGGTAATTATCTACGTACTGAAATTTCAAAAATTGAAAGCTACGAAGTGATGGACCGTTATGACCAATTACATATTAGCAAAGAAAAAAATATCAGTTTAGATGATTGCTATGGTAAACTTTGTTTAGTTGAAGTGGGTAAAGCTCTTCAAGTAGATAAAATGCTAACTGGTTTAATTGACCCTTATGGCGAAACTATTGTTCTTACATTAAACTTAATTGATGTAAAAACTGGTACTATTGAAAAAACCTTTGTAAAAGAGTTTTTAAATTTAAATAAGGAATATCCTAATATTATCGCCATTGCAGTGAATGAAATGTATGGAAAACCTAACGATGCTGAATTGGTTAAAAAGTTGACAAAAAAATTTAATATCGACAATTCACATAACAATCCAACTGAAACTAAATTGCAATTGGATGGACCAAGATTTGGGGCAGTAATGTTAACTGGGAGTAGTGCAAATATTATGAAAGCTCCTAAAAATGAAGGTGGCTTTGATGGCTACCCAGCCTTATTTCAATTTGGTTACCAATTTGAAAAACAGTATTTAACCCAAGGTAATTTACAGGCTTTATTTGAATTTTTACCAATGCTTAGTGGTTTAGACCAAGGTTTATTTATTCCAAGTATGACTATTATGCACGGATTAAGAAGCAATAAATCGGGATTAGAATTTGCTTTTGGTCCAACTATTAGATTAACAAGTAAAGCCAGTGGATTTTATGATAGCAATGGGGCTTGGCACTTATCGAAAGAGTGGAAATCTGATTGGGGAACAAACCCATATTCAAAAGTAACAAGAATGGATAGTAGAGGTGAAGTAGCTATAGAAACAGGATTCGTATTTGCGGTTGGTTGCACCTTTAAATCTGGCAACCTAAACATACCTGTGAATGCTTATGTTGTTCCAAGTAAGGATGGCGCAAGAGTTGGCGCATCATTTGGATTTAATGCAAAAGCACCAAAGAAGTAATCGAATAAATTGTATAAAAAAAAGGACATTCATTGAATGTCCTTTTTTTGTTTTCACAAAAATTATTTTACATCTGCTCAGGCACTTTTGCACCTAATAAATCCATTGCTGTTTTGATAATTTGTGCTATTAATTTTACTAATTGTAAACGAAATAATCTAATGTCATTATTTTCTTCTTTTAAGATTTGGCAATCGTGATAAAACTGATTAAACTCTTTGGCCAAATCATAAACATAATTGGCAATTAATGCTGGACTGTAATGTTGCCCTGCCTCAGTAATAGCTTGTGGAAATTCATAAATTAGTTTAAGTAATTCTCTTTCTTTTGGATGCAAGTTCTTCACTTTAACCGATTCATTAAAATTACTTGCTTTACGCAATATTGATTTAATGCGTGCATGGGTATATTGAATAAATGGTCCAGTGTTCCCGTGAAAATCGATAGATTCAGCAGGATTAAATAGCATTTTCTTTTTAGGGTCAACTTTTAAAATAAAGTACTTTAAGGCACCTAGCCCAATAGTGCTATATAATTCATTTTTATCATTATCAATGAGCCCATCAGTTTTCCCTAATTGTTCTGTTGTTTCTTTCGCTGTGAGAATCATTTCATCTATTAAATCATCAGCATCAACCACGGTGCCTTCGCGAGATTTCATTTTGCCTTCGGGTAACTCAACCATGCCGTAGCTACAATGGTAAAGACCCGTAGCCCAATCAAATCCAAATTTTTCGAGTATCTTAAAAAGCACTTTAAAATGATAATCTTGTTCGTTGCCAACAACATATATCATTTCTTTGAAATTAAATTCTTCGTGACGTTTAATTGAAGTGCCGATATCCTGAGTGATATACAAGGATGTTCCATCACCACGCATGACCACTTTTTGATCCAAACCATCAGCAGTTAAATCAATCCAAATGGAGTTGTCTTCTTTTTTATAAAAAACACCTTTTTCTAGGCCTTGTTCAACTTTTTGTTTGCCGAGCAAATAGGTTTCGGATTCATAATATATTTTATCGAAATTTACGCCAAGTGTTTTATAGGTGATATCAAAACCTTCATAAACCCATGCATTCATTTTTTTCCAAAGATTGATTACAGGCTCATCACCAGCTTCCCATTGGCGTAACATTTCCTGTACTTTGAGCATCAATGGTGCATTTTTTTCTGCTTCCTCCTTTGATTTTCCATTGGCAACCAGCTCTGCAACTTCTTTTTTATATTGCTTGTCAAACTCTACATAATATTTTCCTACTAAATGATCGCCTTTGATGTTGCTACTTTGCGGGGTTTCTCCGGAACCAAATGACTGATAAGCCAACATACTTTTACAAATATGAATTCCTCTATCATTAACAATATTTACTTGGTAAACTTTTCGACCATTTGCTTTCAAAATTTTTGCAATACTATATCCCAAAAGAATGTTACGTATGTGCCCTAAATGCAGTGGTTTGTTAGTGTTAGGTGATGAATATTCAACCAAAACTGGTGCTTCGTTTGGGTTAATATCTTTTAAACCATACCTATCGTTGTTTATATTATTATTGAAGTGATCTATCCACAAAAAATCATGTAACTCCAGATTTAGGAAACCTTTCACAACGTTAAAACTACGCAACATTTCAGTTGATTGAAGTAAATGCTCACCTATTTTATTGGCAGTAGCTTCAGGAGATAAGCCTGCCAATTTAGTGTAAGGAAAAACAACCAATGTAAAATCACCAGTAAATTCTTTCTTAGTTTTTTGCAGCAGTATTACTTCAACTTGAATGTTCAAATTAAACAAAGCATTTAAAGTGCCGGCAATAGCTGACTTTATTTGATTTTCGATATGCATTATGGAGTCATTAATTAGTGAGCTGAGCAACCACTTTTTGTAATATTTCAAAAGTGTTTTCAGCCATTAAATTTTCTTTATCAAGAGTAGGGTTTACTTCACATACTTCGAAACAGCATACTTTTCCATTTTGGACTAATCGTACACATAAGCTTCCTGCTTCTTTTTCAGTAATTCCATTTCTTACAGGAGTTCCGGTGCCTTTGCTAATAGAGGAATCCATACTATCAACATCAAAAGAAACATAAATTTGATCGCATGCGCTTAAATGAGCTAAAGCATCACGCGCAATTTTTTCAACTCCATTTCTTTTGACCTCAGCCGTGGTAAATACCTTTACTTTGTGTTTTTTTAATAAATAGGCTTCTTCGGGCTCAATGTCGCGCAATGCAATAAAAACCAAATCGCGATAGTTAATTTTAGGAGAAATGTTGCCCACTTTTTTTAATTTATTCCATAAGTCAACGGTTTCTTTGTCTACTTTATTAATTTTATTGATTGCATTATCTTCTCCAAGAGAAGCAGCCAATGGCATTCCATGCATATTTCCCGTAGGAGTAGTAAAAGGTGAGTGCATATCAGCATGGGCATCAATCCAAATGGCTCCCAATCTTTGTTTCGGATAGGCCATTTTTATGCCAGCAATGGTACCACCTGCAGTACTGTGATCTCCAGCTAATACTACTGGAAACCCATTGTTCTTAATAGTATCTGAAACTTCTTTTCCAATTCGCTCATATAAACTTAAAATACCTTTGATTCTTTTTGCATAAGGACTTCCTACTGCTTCAAAAAGCAGGTTGTTTTCATTAGGAATTTCAACCGCTTCAATTCTTTTAAAAAGAGAACTACCATAATCAAGTGCTGCAATTTTTATTGCATCAATACCCAAACTAGCACCACGGGTTCCAGCACCAATTTCAGATTTAACCTCAACAAACTTAACCTTCTTCAACATAAATCAATTTTTAGTTTTTAATTAAAACATACTATTTTGCGAGCTTAAGAAATTAAGAGAAGGTTAATTTTTAAAAAATATAAATTATTTTTATTAAAAATGGTCTTCTGTATTAAGCGACTTAGTATATTCGTTCGCAAATTTAATAAGATTATTATAATTACAGTATAATATGCGCCACAGGTATTTTGATTTGATTGACCAAACTTTTGATTTTCCGCAGGAAGGCTTTAAAGTTGTGGATGATGAATTACATTTTTATGATATTCCGCTCATGGATATTATAAAACAATATGGAACGCCTTTAAAAATCTCCTATCTGCCCAAAATAAGTTCGCAAATTCAAAAAGCAAAGCGTTTGTTTAATGTGGCCATTGCCAAAGCTGATTATAAGGGCTCATACACCTATTGTTATTGTACAAAAAGTTCGCATTTTTCGTTTGTTTTGGAAGAAGCACTAAAAAATGATATTCATATTGAAACAAGTTCAGGATTCGATATTCCAATTGTAAAAAAATTATATGAAAGTAAGCATATAACTAAGCAAACATTTGTGATTTGCAATGGTTATAAAAGACCAAGTTATCAGCAAGCTATAGCCGATTTAATTAATGATGGTTTTGAAAATGTTACCCCAATTTTGGATACTAAAGATGAAATAAAATATTTTGAGAAGGCTATAAAAAAACCTTGTAAAATAGGTATAAGGATTGCGGCAGAAGAAGAACCTGATTTTGAATTTTATACTTCCCGATTAGGTATTAGAGCGAATGACATTGTTGAGTTTTATCACACTAAGATTAAGGGAAGTAGCAAGTTTGAATTAAAGATGTTGCATTTTTTTATCAATACTGGTATTAAAGATACAGCATATTACTGGAACGAATTAACTAAATGTATAAATGTTTATTGTGATTTAAAAAAGGTATGTCCAGAGCTTGATAGTATTGATATTGGTGGTGGTTTTCCAATTAAAACTTCCTTAGCTTTTAATTACGATTATGAATACATGGCTGAACAAATAGTGTTGCATATTAAAACAATTTGTAATGATAATGGAGTTGAAGAACCTAATTTGTTTAGCGAATTTGGAAGCTTTACAGTTGGCGAAAGTGGTGCAACATTGTATAGTATTATCGATCAAAAATACCAGAACGATAAAGAGTTATGGAATATGATAGACTCATCGTTTATTACCACATTGCCAGATACTTGGGGTATAAAGCAACGTTTTATCATGCTAGCCATAAATAATTGGGACAAAGAATATGAAAAAGTAAACCTAGGTGGTTTAACTTGTGATAGTGATGATTATTATAATTCAGAAGCTCATATTAACCAAATATTTTTGCCTAAATTAGATAAGAAAAAACCACAATACATCGGATTTTTTCACACAGGGGCTTATCAAGAGTCGCTTGGTGGATATGGTGGAATACAACATTGTTTGATTCCAGCCCCAAAACACGTGATTATTGATATTGATGAAGATGGAGAATATTATACTAAGTTGTTTGCAAAAGAACAAAGCTACAAGTCGATGTTAAAGATATTAGGATATTAATTTTTAGACACGTTGTGATTTTCAAACTATTTTGTTCTATTGTAAATTATTTCTCTTTTAATTTTTCCTAGTATATTAAGCCTTATAGAGCCAAATTTTTTATTTCGTGGCTTTCGAATTTTTGAATACCAGTATGATTTGAAATTGATAGGTTAAGCATGGCCTTTGCTACAGTTTGGCCATGTATTCCTTTATATTTTTTTAATGGACCAATAAATAGAGGACCTAATATCTGCATTGTGTATTTTCCAATGAGCTCACCCAATCTAAATTCTTTTCGTGCACCTAAAAGTATTGAAGGTCGCATGAATACTGTGTTTTTAAATCCTAATTTTTCGATAGCTTGCTCCATTTTGCCTTTGGTATGCAGATAAAAGTTACCTGAATTTGCATCAGCACCGAGAGAAGAGACAACAAAACATTTTTGCATCCCGTTTTTTAAAGCCAAATGAGCAATATCCACTGGGATATCATAATCAATTTTTAAAAAAGCATCCTTGGAGCCAGCCTTAGCCATAGTAGAACCAATACAAATAAACAAGCATTCTCCATTAATTTCATGGGCAACTTTGTCGAGTTTTTTAAAATCGGTTTCAATATATTTAAGCTTATTATTTTTTGAAATTTGGGCAGTTCTCACAAGCGCAACAATTTGTGAAAAGTTTTCATTTTGCAATAAGTACTCCAATAAGAAAGTACCAATTAAACCCGTAGAGCCAACAATAACTGCTTTTTGATTCATAAAAAAATTTTAGCGCTAAATTAACTATTAAAGGATACAAATAATATTCATAATGGCATATTTTTACTTTTTAGGTTTGTGTGTGATGGCTTATTTTATTATTTCTAATAATACCTTAACTTTGGCATCCAAAACTAAAGAATATGAATTTAGAAGAACAAATTAATGCAGATATTAAAGCAGCCATGCTTGCAAAAGATAGTGCTAAACTAGAAGGATTAAGAGCAATTAAATCGGCAATTCTATTGATGAAAACTTCGGCAGAAGGTAACACACCAGATGCAGAATTGAAAGCTTTGCAGAAAATGGTAAAACAAAGAAGAGAAACTGCAGAGCTATACAAAAGTCAACAAAGGGAGGATTTGGCGGCAGTAGAGTTAGCTCAAGCTGCAGTTATTGAATCTTATTTACCAAAACAAATGAGCGAAGATGAAATTAAAGTGGCAGTGGCTGAAGTTATACAACAATTGGGAGCTAATGGGCCAGGTGATTTAGGTAAAGTGATGGGAGTTATTACCAAACAATTGGCGGGAAAGGCAGATGGTAAAACGGTTTCAATGATGGTAAAGCAATTACTTTCTACTTAATTTAAATAGTATAAATTGTTTCAAAAAGTTTATGTCATATTGATTACTTTCAAATTTCAATATTTTTTAGACCTTTGCACACCAATAGAATAAAATTTTTGTATGTATAGTAAAGTATTAAACAAAGAATCCAAGATTGCTGTAATTGGATTAGGATATGTTGGCTTACCTATTGCTTTGGCCTTTGCAAAAAAGGTATCGGTTATAGGATTTGATATTAATCAACAAAGGGTTGATATGATGAAGAATGGGATAGATCCAAGCCAAGAGTTAGATTCAGAAGCTTTTTCAGAATGCGATATAAAATTTACTACCTCTATTGATGAACTGAGGGAAGCTAATTTTTTTATTGTAGCTGTGCCAACACCAATAGATGACCATAATTTACCAGATTTAAAACCATTGATAGGTGCATCTAAATCGGTTGGGAAAGCCTTAAAAAAGGGCGATTATGTAGTTTACGAAAGCACTGTTTACCCTGGATGCACCGAGGAAGATTGTATTCCAGTATTAGAAGAAGTATCAGGACTGAAATTTAAAACAGATTTTAAGGTAGGCTATTCCCCTGAGCGCATTAATCCAGGCGACAAAGAACATACGATTACGAAAATATTGAAGGTTGTTTCAGGCTGTGATGAGGAGTCTTCAAAGGAAATTGCTGATGTTTATAAAATAATTGTTGAGCCTGGAGTACATGTAGCTTCTTCCATAAAAGTTGCTGAAGCAGCCAAAATAATTGAAAATACACAGCGCGATGTAAATATTGCCTTAATGAATGAATTGTCCATCATTTTTAATAAAATGGGTATTAATACATTTGAGGTTTTAGAAGCTGCAGGTACCAAATGGAATTTCTTGAAGTTTTTCCCGGGTTTAGTAGGCGGACATTGCATTGGAGTTGACCCTTATTACTTGACATACAAAGCTGAATCATTAGGATATCATGCTAAAATCATTAACAGTGGAAGATATGTTAATGATAGCATGGGTTTTTACATTGCTAAGCAAACTGTAAAAAAGCTCACATCTGCCAAGAAAAATTTGAATGATGCTGTTGTTTTGGTGATGGGAGCTACTTTTAAAGAGGATGTTAGCGATATTAGAAACAGTAAAGTAGCTGATGTAATTAAAGAGTTAAAATCGTTCGGATTAAATGTTGAGGTGGTTGACCCTCATGCTGATAGCCAAGAGTTACATCATGAATATGGTTTTGGCTTGGTTGAAAAACCCGGTAATAATTATGATGCGGTGATTGTTGCTGTAAATCATGCTACCTATAAGCCTTTAGATGAAGCGTATTTTAAATCATTGATGCCAGTTAATGGAATTTTGGTTGATATCAAAGGAATTTATAAAGGCAAGATTAAGGAACTTACCTATTGGAGTTTGTAAGCATAAAATTATAGAGATAAAAAAACCGTTTTGATTTTGCAAAACGGTTTTTTTATTTAATCTTTAAGCTCAATTATCTATAAACTAGACATTTCTTCTTCAAGGTTATATGTTGATTATTATTATCAAAGTATGATATCGATATAATATACATTCCACTACTTACCATAGCTTGCCAGTTATTTTTATAGTTGTTACTTTCATAAATTAATTGACCAATTTCATCATGAATTTTAATATTGGTATTACTTAGTAAATTTTTAATCTCCAAAGTATTGCCAAAAAATAAAGCATTGGGAATAATTGGCGCTTCAGTTGGTTCACAAGCAATAACTTCAATATGTACACTTGCTGTGTTAATTCCCAAACATTCCTTATTGCTGTTATCAGCTAAAGTGGTTAAAGTATAAGTTATAGTAATTGCAGGACTAGCAATTGTTTTACTGCTATTGGCATTGCTTAAATAAACTGTTGGATCCCATTGATATTGCAAATTTT
>DAORKI010000045.1:0-25784 GCA_035439485.1 Bacteroidia bacterium | reverse complement strand
CCTAATACAAAGATAAAAAAATAAAATAAAATTTGTTTTTTAAGATAGTACCTATTTGCTATTATCTTTTTTTCAACACCCAGGGCAAAACAAAAAAAGGATAACCGCGGCTATCCCTTGTGCAATTATACCCAAATTAATCAATCGGAGATTTAAAAAATCGAACTACTTGATTTAGTTGGGTTAATCCCGATTTAGAAAATGTGATCAGATTTTTACAAATCTGATTTACAATTTCTTTATCGTTTAGGCATTTCTAATGCGTAATCTGGATTATACTCAACTATTTAAATTTCAAACTTATTTAACTAAAATTTTGGTTTTAGTTTTTATCAAACGCTTGCATTTCACATAAACGTTGGTACAAGCCATTGGCATTCATTAAATTTGCATGAGTGCCCCGCTCAACAATTTCTCCTTTATCTAACACTACAATTTCATCGGCATGTTGTATAGTGCTTAAGCGGTGTGCTATAACCAATGTAGTACGATTTTTCATTAAATTAGTGAGAGCCTCTTGTACCATTTTTTCCGATTCGGTATCGAGTGCCGAAGTGGCTTCATCTAAAATTAAAATGGGTGGATTCTTAAATACAGCTCTTGCGATACTTAAGCGTTGGCGTTGCCCTCCCGAAAGCTTTCCCCCTCTATCTCCTATATTGGTATTATAACCATCAGCTAAAGCTAAAATAAAATCATGAGCATTAGCAATTTTAGCAGCTTCCACAATAAGATTCATATCTGGATTCTCTACACCAAAAGCAATGTTATTGGCAACAGTATCATTAAATAAAATTGATTCTTGTGTTACAGTGCCCATCAATTGACGCAAACTTTTAATTTTTACCTCCTTAATATTGACATCATCAATTAAAATTTCGCCATCGCTAACATCGTAAAAACGAGGCACCATATCAGCTAGGGTACTTTTTCCAGCACCCGAGGGGCCAACTAAAGCAATTGTTTTACCTTTTTCTAAACTTAAATTAATTCCATTTAATACTTTAAAATTTTCGTGTGAAAAATGTACTTGCCTAAACTCTATTTTGTTTTTAAATCCTTGAAGTGAAATGGCATTTTCCTTTTCTGTAATTTCAATTTTTGTATCTATAAGCTTTAACAGCCTGCTTCCCGAAACCAAACCTTTTTGAATATTAGTAACAGCAGTAGAAATATTTTTGGCAGGAATAAGTATTTGCGAGTATAGCGCAATGTAGGTTATAAATTCGCTTGCCGACAAATCGCCAGCATGGTCAAGCACTAATTTACCTCCATAATAAAACACCAAAGTGAGCACCGAAACTCCTAAAAACTCGCTCATTGGTGAAGCCAATTCACGTTTATTTACTACTGATTTTAACAGGCCACGATAGGTATTGTTTTGCCCATCAAATTTTTTCTTGATGTATTCTTCACCATTAAATGCTTTAACAATGCGAATGCCCGAAATTGTTTCATCAATAGTGCCCATAATATATCCCAGTAAATCTTGACTTCGCAGGGCATCACGCTTTAAAAGTTTAGTAATTTGTGCTATCAATAAAAAAGAAACAGGTAACAACAACAATGTAAACAAAGTAAGCTTTGCCGACATCGTAAATAACAAAATAAAAAAACCAATAAGCATAAATGGTTCACGCACTAGTACTTGCAATGAACTTACAACAGAATTTTCAACTTCATGCACATCGTTGCTTAAAGTGGAGATTAAATCTCCTTTACGATTATTATAAAAGAAACGCAAATCACTATCAGTAATTTTATTAAAAACAGCTTCACGTATATTTTTAACTACTTTAGTCCTTACTGAAGTTAATACCCGTTGTGATAAAAACTTAAATAAATTACTTAATAAAACCGAACTAAAAATTACAAGGCAAACATACTGCAGTGCCGCCACTTTCCCACCATCCTTTATAATGGTATAAAAGTAAAAGTTAAATACATCTTTAAAATACTCAATAGTAAAGCTAAATTCGGGCATCAAAACCACTTCCTTTATGGGGTAAGTAGTGAACAAAAGATTGAGTAATGGAATAAATAAAGTAAAATTGAGTAATCCGAAAATTACCCCTAAAACAGTATAAACAAGATACTCAGGGAGATATTTCCCAAGAGGACGAGCAAAACTAATGAGTCTTAAATAAGTTTTCAATCCATGAATTTATGCCGCAAATATACTATTTGCAGTCTTTGCCCTTAAGTTAAAATTGTTTATTTTATGATAACTATTTTTTGCAATTGACGAATTTCATTATTGTAAATACCTATAAAATACACGCCATTACTCAATTCATCAACATTTATAGCAGTTGCATTATTATTCACATTCAACTGGCTTTGTTCAAATACAATGGCACCATTGATATCAGTAATAGTAACATTTACTAAACTATTTGAAGCTTGGTTACTTTTTAAATAAATAATATTTTTAATAGGATTAGGATAAAGTGAAAAAATACCATTATTTGTTAAGCTGTTTATTCCACTTGGTGTAGTAATGTTTACTGTTGAGGAATTAACACAACCATTTGTAGTTGTAACTGCAAGAGTGTACATTCCTGTATCGGCATACAATAAATTAGCTTGATTTGCACCAGGAATTGCTGTGCCATTAAAATACCATTGCAAATTTCCAGTTGCTGAACTGTTTATATAACCTCCATTAACAATTAAATTTGGCGCAGCAGGCAATGGATATACAATTACGTTTTGGTTGGCCGATAAATTATTGCATCCATATTGATTTGTTTCAACTACACTGTAGGCTCCACTGGTATTTACTGTAAGATCTGGTAAAACATCACCTATCATAATGGTTGTATCATTCAAATACCATTGAAAAGTACTATTATTGGCCGGTACCGAAAGAGTTACCGAATCACCTTGGCAAAAATCTAAATTACCAGAAGCAGAAATAACAGGAATTGCTGGTGTTGGATAAACAATAACAGTATCAATATCTGTAAATTGTTGAGAAAATACCGTATCAATAGTTAAAGTTCCTGATATTTCACTGGTGGAAATATTAAATGTTCCAGGTCCAGTAACAGTATATAAAAACAAACCCAAATTATCGTTACCAGAAATTAAATCTTCGTCATAAAATTGCAATGAAATTAATGGGTCGCTGATAACATAGGTTAAATTTGAAAATGTTGAAGAGGTTTGATCATCAATGGTGGCAGAAGTTTGTGTGGCTCCATTATTTGTAAATTCAAAATATAAATCGGGGTTACTTGTGCAGCCAACAAAAGGCAAACTCGGCTCTTCAATATCGCCACACCAATTACTACCTGTGGTTGAAACACTAACAGATGATAAGCGATACGCATACTTTTTTGTATTGAGAGAAACATAATAAGTATCGGGCAAAGCATAATTTTGGGTCGCAGGTATTTGCAATGTTGAAGTATTGCCGTTATCAAAATTCCAATCATAAGTAACTTGTTCAAGTCCATTAGGTAAAATCGTTGCTTCAAAATTTACATCTAATGGATTGCAACCAAATGAAGGATTATAACTAAAACTTGAGTTAGCCCCTGGAGGCGAAGTAATTAAAATTGGCAATGAAAAAGATTCATTTTGAGTCACATTTCCAATAGGAGTTGACACTTCGGCAACTACTGAAACAATAATATTGAATTGCCCAAATACCGTAGGCGTTCCACAAATTTTAACACAACCTCTTTCGGTTGTAGGCGGGTTTGAAGAGGGATAAAAAATATTACTAGGTGAAGCACTTGTTTGCCAATTTAAGCCTTGAGGCATGCCGGTTATATTTGTAACTGTTATTTGATTAAGTGTTACATTAAATCCAGAAGTTACAAATTGTGCAGGCATATAAAATGTTACATTTTGATCATAAGGTGTATTTTGCAAACCATCGGGAAGTGTTGCTGGGCAAAGCATTGGGGCTGCTGGGCTAATGGAGCAAGTTTGATCAATAATACATCCTGGACATTGTGCATGGGCAAATTGTCCAAAAAAAACTACAGTAATTATACTTAATATGAGTTTTTTCATGATAAATTTTAGATAAATTCTTCTTCAAATATATCAATAATGTTGAAAAAATAAAAGGTATCAACAAAAATAATGATAAGTAGAATTAAGTAATTGAATTAATTCCCAATTAATACCATTTTACCATATCCCTTTTTAAAATATTGATCAGCTTGTGTTTCTTTCTTTTCAATACTTTCTCCTTCGATTCCTGTAAAGACTTTATAAAAATAAATGCCATTGGCTAATCTATCTCCAAATTCATCTTTTCCGTCCCATGCATACTCAGTTATATTGCGACCAATTCTAATTGTACCTAATTGGTCTTGAGTAATTTCTCTGATTACCTTTCCACTAATAGTCATTATTCTTATTTTAAAATAATCAGGAATTACACTTCCGGTTAAAGTAAAAACAAAGCGTGTTGATGTACTAAATGGATTTGGATAATTCATTACTTCTGTAATGGTTGATTGATTAATAACTTCAAAAGAAATTTTATATGCAAAATCGCCCGATTTATTGTTGCTGGCATCTTTTGATTCTACCATTAGTTCATATTTACCATCAATTGTAAAATTTGGATTCATCCTTATACTGGCAGTATTATTGGGCAAACTGGCTGGTATAAATTTGGTTTGATATGAATTTGAGCCGCTAAACCAAATCCTTCTAGGTTCATTATTGTTTGGCGTTTTTATGTATAATGCAAAAACGGTGGTATCATCAAGGGCTATAAACTTATTTTCATCATTCAATTTAATTTCAATTTGTGGCTTTGCAGAAACTAAATCACCATCAATAATATGGACACCATCAAAGGTAACATCCAACAATGGATTTATTTTATCACCGCTAACGGTGTATTTTACTTGAGCAAAATTATTGAAATGGTATTGTTCTAATTGGTCATAAGTATTTCCATTATTGCTTTTAGGGTTAATTTCCATCCAAAGCGTATTTGCACCATAAAAGCCAAGTGTTGGAACTGTAATGGCACTCAACAAGGTGTCATTAGCACGTAAGGAGTCTTGTCGTGCATACGTTAAAGGATGAATCAATCTATTTCTATCTTCGAACCAATACTTAATTAACAAGCTATCCATATTCACGTTACTCACATTTTCAACCGCTACTTTAAAATTTATTTTTTCACCCTCATTTACGGTAGGATTATAGAAGTTAAAATATTTGGAAGGGTTAACTGCAGCTTCAGGCACTTCTTTATAAATAATATGCCACCTTCGCATTTGAGGGGGGGTTTGCAAACTATCGTCACTCATATCAGTTGTTAGCTGCAAATAAGGATATAAAGTGGCATCAGCAATTCCATTTAAAGAAATATCTTTATTTGTATAACTTAAACCTGAAATTAATGTATCTTTAGTACCATTGGGTTTAATTCCAATCAAATTTAATTTTATACTGTCTTGTGATGCTAATTCAAGGGGTAGCTGACGCCAATGTAAGGAGTCCCATCGTGCAGCAGGACCAATATAATCAGTATTGATTGTTCCAGTATTCCAATTGCTAACAAGTGTTGCGCTTAAATTAATTTGGCTCCAAGAATTTGGTGCACTTATTACTTCTTGTGCTGTGTTAGGATAACCTTTTTTTGCGAAGAAAATATATGCTCTGTCATTGCTTAAATATCGCATACTATCTGCTCCTAAAGCTTCCATAGCCGAAAAAACGCTCGTATCGGCAATACTTTGAGAGTTGCCACGTATCCAAGTATAAATAAGCACATAATTTCCAACGGGAATTCCATTATTGAGCATGTTTTTTAAACCTGCCATTTGGGCCGCATTTCCCGTTTGAAAAATGAAATACTTTTCTAATTGGTTACGACAGCCTGCTCCATTATTTAAATTACCAAATGCATGAGTTGGATTGTAAACCACTGGTGGAGATTGTGAATAATCGACCCAATATTTTCCCCATGATTGAAGGGTTAATGAGTCGATAACAGCCACATGTATATTGGCCGTATATTGACATCCAGCATATTCCTGTACCTCAGAGTCTAATTTATATTCGGTGGCATACAAATTCGCATCGCTCGGTTGTTGCCCAATAGGAGCGCTAAAAGTACGGCAAGTAAGTTGACGAGCATTGGGTACAAAATCGAATTTGCGTTGAGGTTTATTATAACCTATAAATCTATAATCATCATTTTTAAACTGATAGAAATGCGCTTGTCCCCATCCTGATTTATTTTGAATGTATTGAAAAGAACTTTCTCTCCATTTGTAATTTAATCCAGCAACTGAATCGCGACTGACGCGCCAAAAATATACTGTACTATCAGTTAAAGTAAATGGGATTTCCCAATTCACAACACCGCCTGTTTGAGTTACAGTTCCTTGAATTGGCGTTACAAAATTATCAGTAGTATCAATTTGAAAACGATAAGTTTTAGCCACAGCAAAAGGGTCATTGGTGCTTGCTTTTAAAGTTACTTTATTTTTTGGAACAACAGCAAAATTATAAGGATAAACTGGATTGATATCATCGCTTCGAATAAACAAATTGTAGGTAATTTTATTATTGTTTTCGGTGCTTTCAAAAATTTTATTGGTAGCATCCACAAATATTTCAAGGTTATTGATGCCTGCACCATTCAATGGGTCGGTATTAATTTTAAAAGTTATAGTATCTTTATAAAACGGAGCTTTTATGAGTTTACTAAATGATCCTCCATTAGTTCCATTCGGTAAAACTCTTTTCACTTCCAAAATTATTGAGTCATGAATAGCTTTGCCAATATTGGACACAATAACTTTTAAATTAAATGAATCAAGATCGGCTGTTACAAGTGAGGGTGAAGTGAAAACTTGTGGTGAACTTATAGCATAATCAGGGAAAGGATGTGTATTTACATCAATTGAAGGATCACCATGTAAAGTCATTTCTAAACAAGCATCTTTTAGTAAGTCGTATGAGTTTACTTGTACAGTTTTAATGGCCTCTTTCATAGCTACTCCAATGCCTTCGCCATAATGCGTTTGGGTTAGATTGATTAAAAAATTTCGTGTGTAATCATATAAAGGTAAAGGCACATTTGCTCCAACAGTAGCTAAAAATCCTATAGTGCCCACATTGGGTGTAAGCGTATAATTTTCACTGGCTGTTATATATTGTCCAGGAGGTAAATGAATATTACCTACATAACATGAATTTGCGATTAACAAAGGATACTTACCGCCCCAATTATAGGTTGAAGGGTCATCAATATTTTGATCGAAGCCACTTCCAGCAGCATGACCAAAAAATGTCATCATAGAAACACCTGATTCAATCAAATTTCTAATACTATCGGAAGCTGTAATTTGAATTGGAGCACTACTGGTTTTGCTAAAAGTTGTGACTATTCCACCAAATGAAGTATCTTCAACAACTGATTCATATTGTTGTAAATAATATTTTAAAGTTCCTTGAGAAGGCAAATCAAACCCACCTGCAAAGTGAAGTATATTTTTCATCCATAAACCATCATTTTGAGATTCAAGTTGCATCACTTTGTTCTTATACGCAGCAACTTCTGCATTGTTATTGGCTGCAATTCTACCAATAGGGACACCTGGCTCATATCCAATTGTCCCGCTAATTTTTGCGGTTAGTAAAATATCGCTTGGTGGATAACCAAAAGTTGGCACTTGACATAAAGCATAATTTGCTGCTATTTTTCGGCCTTGGTCCCAACTCATCCCTTTCCCAATAATAAAAACATGCTTAGGTTTTACTGCAAAATTTTGAACTGCAAAGTCAGTAAATCTTCTAATACTTAAAGGGTTTTTCTTTATGCCATAAGCAAATTGATCATACAGCTCTTCTACATCAGCCAATAAACTCGTTTTTCCAGTGCTGTTACGATATGAAGCATAATTACTGGCTTCACTCCACAAGTTTTTATTGCTTATGATAATAAAATCACTAAAGTTTCCCACAACCGCATAATCTGTAAACTTAGCAGTTGGCGTAACAGGTGTTAATTGATTAACTGGTAATAAATCGTTAGCACCAATAATGATACAGTCTTTAATATTCCCTAAATTTGGGGTTAGTAAAGTAAAAACACCATTAATTTGCGAAACTATAATTCTTCTTTTGTGGGTTAAATCATAGAAACGCGGTGTCCCATTTAAATTAAGGTTTGTAATTATCAATTTCGATTTTAATTGTGATAAATTAATGGGAAGTTTAAACCTAAAAAAATAGTTTCCTTCAAAGTCAAAAGTATGGGCATATTCAATACTTGCATATGCTAATCCTGTGTATTGCAAATGCGGGGCACCTGTAGTAATGGTTGAATAAACAATTTGTGTGTTAGGGTTGCCTAGGTTAGTATTGGCAGTCTGAAAAGTTAAATCATGTACACTATACCCATCAAAAATAAAATCACTTAATTGTTGTGTGCTATTTCCTACTAATTCAATTTTTAATCGATTATCATTTTGAAAATTTGCAGCATTTGAGGCCCCAATTATTTTTGTTCTAATTGTAGCAGGTGGTCCAGCTGCAAAAATATTTTTAGTAATTAAGTTTTCGGTACGCCCACTACCAATTTGCCACTTGGTAGAAAACCATCCTTCAGCTTCAGTATATTCAGGGTCAGTTGAAGCAATGGCATTAGTTTCTCCTGCATAATAAATATCTTTTAATACATTTAAGGATTGGGTTAAGCAATATGATTCTTGATTAAATGAAGCAAAGTTGATGGTATCACTTTCAACAATCATTCTTTCATTAAACAAATTATTATTCCAAGTTAAAAAATAATAAGCTGTATCATTAAATAAACTGTAATATGGATTTCCAATATGTTGCGGTAAATCATATACAAGAGAATCGAACCAACCATCATTTTTTTCGGCATAAAACTCAATGTAGTCATTCGCATTGAAAATGCCGTCTGCCTCTCCTTCAATATGTATTGGAACCTCTTTACCTCTTCCAAAAATTTGAATATTTTTTGGATTAATAGTAGATACAGGAATGCCCGCATTTTGAAGAGTGTTATAATTAATACGGTACATTGCATTGCTAAGAATGGGAAACTTATAATAGTTTTGATTATAATTTATCCATTCATTTCCAAAATTTTGCGCTACTCCATAATGGTTTACAATGAGGAAAAAAGTTAGTGTAATAAATATCTTATATATAGGTAATCGCATAACTTTACAAAAATAAGCTTTAATTGGTGATAAATGAATATTTTTTAATAAGATATTTAGCAATTAATCTTTTAATAAATTTTAAATGCGAAGCATTCCATTAAGGTGTTTACAATGAATTCAAGCATTTTGTTTGAGGAAATCAACAAAGTTATTTATCCCTATTTTAAGGGCAATATTTTCATTAAATTTTTGGTCAATTAGGTTTAAAATTTCTTGGTATTTAGATGCATTTTCATGCTCGGGGAAAAAGAAAGGTTTTCTAGTTTGATCAGGATGACTGTCACAATAAAAATAGTCGGCTCCCAAACAAATATTATTTTCTCCTCCAAGCTCAAGGCCATGAGCAATGTGGTCATAAATTGCATCAGCATTATCAGGATTCAAAAAAGCTCTTAAGAAATTAATCCCAATTCGTCCATTTCTTTTTATGATTTCTTTAGCAATATCATCGGGTAAGTTTCTATTATGAGAGTATACACTTCTGAAATTTGAATGGCTGGCCAATACCTTAATATGTAGGTTATTCTTTTCAATTATATTCAAACAATCATAGGCCAAATTATCACTCATATGTGAAAAATCAAGGGCTATATTGTGCTCTGCAAGCCAATTTATAAGGGCTATTCCATCGTCCTTTAAACCTATTTTTGTATTATTACCCCCACCAAATCTGTTTTCACCATGATGTGTTAATCCAAGGTAAATAGGTTTTCCACAGATATAAATTAATTTACTCATATTATGAAATGCCTCTGACAAGGCTGAATCCTCTTCACATATACAAGCTGCATTTTCAATAGATGTAACAATTGTAATTTTGTTTATCAATTCCTTTGATTCAACATTATTTGTGTTTAAGTATGAAAAATAGGCACTATAATGAGTTAACAATTTTTTAAACCACAAGGCCTGTTTAAATGCAAAATCAACACTCCCCTTTTCAGTTGCTGCATAAATTGCCATCACCTGAAAATTTACATTGCCATTTTGTAAATCGGGAAAAGTACAGCCTATTTTACCTCCCACTAAAGGATTAGCCCCTGGTGCTTCTATCAAATAAGATAAAAGATCGCAATGCAAATCGGCACATCTAAAATTTTTCATGTTTACATTTTTTTCAAATTTAAATATTAATAACTATTATAAAATAACTCTAATGGCAAATTAATTCATAGTTACATAATTTCAAAAAATAATTATATATACTTTTACCAAACAAATTGCATTATGAAATTTATATACACCTTTTATTTTCTCTTTATCTCCTTTATAGTTATTGGTCAAAATAATTTCTCAAGAGATGAGGAGTTAAGAAAAATTTACACCTATGAATATGAGAGATTAAATGATTCTCTTTTAC
The DNA here is from genome assembly GCA_035439485.1 of Bacteroidia bacterium. GTDB lineage: Bacteria > Bacteroidota > Bacteroidia > UBA4408 > UBA4408 > CAIKXD01. The sequence continues at coordinate 15,236 of DAORKI010000045.1, read as the reverse complement.
CCTATTTAAATAGCAACAACAATACCTACAGGTACATGGCAATAAAAAGTATGGCTTCGGTACAAGACACTTCAACTGCTCCAATTTTAAGTAAGATATTAATAGATGAAAAAATAGACTCATTTAAGTTAGCACTAATTTATAGCTTAAGTCAGTTAGACTGTTACTTTTCGTTTAATACATTAATGAATTATTACTCAAATTGCCCTATTTCAAATATAAAATATACTTGCTTGGCCGCCATAGGTAAAATTGCAAAAAAAGATTTAACCGATTTTTATATTCATTCTTTTAATAATAGTATAAAATCCAATACCAACTACATTGCTAATTGGCTAAAAGGTGTTTACCTTGCTAAAAGGAACAAACAAATTGATTTAGAAAAAAATAAACAACAGTTAATACAAATTTTAAATAGCATAGTTGATTCTAATTTAGGCAAATCGAATGAGGTAAATTATTACTATTCAAAACTTGTTACAAAAAGTAAGGAAGTTGATGCAGTAGATGTAAAAACCATTCCAAAAAACAAACAAGAAATTGATGAACAAATAAAGTTAATTAAAAGCCCATACCAAAAATTAAATACATTATCTAAATATAATTTAACTGAGCAATTATGCAAAGAATTCATTTTTTCTAATGAACACGCATTATTGAAATCATATGCACTTGATCATCTTTTATCAAATCATAATGAGAAAATTCAAATTGATGCAGCATTAATACAATCTATTTTTGATCTAATGGATGTGGCTCTCATCTCCCGAATGTGTGAATATATTATAGAACAAAAGAAACAAAATAAAAATGTAGCAGCAAGTATTGATATGTTACAAAATACACAACGTCAATTAATCTTACCTCGCGATTTTGAAACCTGGATTGATTTAGAGAAGGCCATATTGAGTTTTGAAGGGAAAATTTATGAGTACAAATCATGCTTTGAAACAGGCTACAAAAACCCTATTGATTGGAAATATATAGTAAAAATAGCTGCCAATCAAAAGGTAAAAATTACGACCAATAAAGGAAATATGATATTGTTACTTCATGTAAATGATGCACCAGGGTCGGTGGGGAATTATTTAAAATTAGTAGACCAAGGATATTATAATGGCAAGTATTTTCACCGCATGGTACCTAACTTTGTAGTGCAAGGTGGATGCCCTCGAGGTGATGGTTGGGGCTCTTTAGAATGGAATCAACGAAGTGAACTTTCAGGGAATCCAATATACAAGAAAGGGAGTGTAGGTTTGGCTTCAGTTGGAAAAGATTCAGAAGGCGTTCAATTTTTTATTAGTCATACCTTTGCCCCACATTTAGAAGGTCGTTATACTATTTTTGCTGATGTAATTGATGGCTTAGATGTAATCGAAAATTTAATGGTTGGGGACCAAATCATATCTATTGAAAGATTAATTAATTGAAATTAATCGAATATAAACTAAAAATTAAAGGCTTTTTCTATAAATTAGTTCGTGAGAATATAGAATTTTCATATATTTGAATAAGCTTACATCAATATATGCCTCTTAAATATATTCCATTTAAGATAATTTTTGTTGGACTATTTATTATTCTCAAAATAAATTGTTCATATGCTTTAATTGCTCCAACTATCGATTCTATTAGTCTAGCAGAATTTAATAATTTAAATAGCAATGAGGCCAAAATGAAAAAACTCATTGATAATGAATTGCCCGTTGTTTATAATTTTATTAAAAAACATCCAGCAGTATATGATACTTTTTCAAAAAAAGTAATGCAAAGCCAAAATGGCATGTTGAAATACCAGCATAATTTAATGGAGGCATTACTTCATTATCACCAAAACAAATTTCATAAAGCAATTCCACTGCTTTTAAATATTTTAAATCAAAAAAAGTATGTCACACAAAATGATTCTGTTAAAGTAATTGTTGGATTAAAATTATGTTTTATGCGCCTTCTCAATTATCCCAAGGTACTTGAGATGCACCATATTTTGATGGATATGGCAAATAGAAATCCATCAATTAAAAAGAAAGATTTAGGAGTAGCTTTAAGTAATGTATACATTAATATGGGACTTATTTCAGAAGGAATAAGATATTTAAGATCCGAATATTATGCTGGTGTGAACCAATATGATGAATATGCTGAAGCTAATTTTTATAATAATTTGGGAGTGGTTTGGCAAAAAGGGAATAGGCTTGATAGTGCCGTTTTTTATTATAAAAAAGCGGAAGAAATCATAAATGAATTTTTGCTAAAGGACCCATCCAATAGATATTGCATTTTTTTTCAAGGTTTAATTGATGGAAATATTGGACAAATTTTAATGTCCAAAAAGCAATACCTTGATGCTATTCCTTTGCTAAAAAAAGATATTTATTGTAGTTTAAACTATGGTAATTTACAAAACGCAGCCATAAGTTATAATGAACTTGCACTTTGTTTTATTCAGTGTAAAAAATATATTGAAGCAGGAAGCTTTTTAGATTCCTCTCTTCAAATATTGAAAGATATTGATGCACCGCATGAATTACTTAAAAATTTAAAATTAAGGGGAAAATGCTTGTTTATGATTGGTAAATACAAAGAAGCCGCTTCAACTTATCAAGAGTTCAATAAACTAAGTGATTCTATAGCATTTAATGATAAGGAACTATTGCTAATTAATCAACAAGTTGCCTATCAAACCAACGAATTACAGCAAAAAATTGAGCAACAACAAGATGAAATGTTGATTAAAAATCAGCAAGAAGAACAAAAAAATATTCAACGTATTTTTCTAATTGTATTGTCAATATTTTTAATTGCCATAATCATTTTTGGAATTATTTCATTCGTGAGAATTAAAAAAAGAGAACTTTTGCTATTCGAAAAAAATGAAGAAATTACAAACAAAAGCAATATGTTAACTGCTGCCTTAAAAGAAAAGGAATTGCTTATAAAAGAAGTGCATCATCGAGTTAAAAATAATATGCAAATTGTAATGAGCTTGCTAAAATTGCAAGCGGAAAAAATTAATGATAAAAATATTGAAGTATATTTTTCAGAGGCTAGAAGCAGAATACAATCAATGGCACTGATTCATGAATTTTTATACAAAAAAGATAAAATGGATTTGATGCAAATGGATGAATATATAAAACAGTTAATAGCAGAAATTAAATTATCATATGCTCAACCAAATCATATTATTGAATTGCACATAGAATTGGATAATATTTTACTTGATTTTGATACAGCCATCCCTTTAGGATTAATTATAAACGAGTTAGTAACCAACGCATACAAACATGCTTTTCCTAACAAGGTTGGTAACATTTGGGTTTCTTTTAAGCAAGTTAATAATGAGTACTGTTTATCAGTAAAAGACAATGGTATTGGTGCTCCTGCAAATTTTGAACAAAAAAAAGAAAACTCATTAGGTATGGAATTAATTCAATTGCTATCAACACAAATTAATGCAAAGTTGGAAATGCATCATCAACAAGGATTTGAAGTTAAAATAAATTTTGTTTCATTGACTTAATGATTTAAAATCGCTTTCTTACTAATCTATAAGCGCTAAAACATCCAATTCCACCTTCAATGTTAGTATAATTTATTTTAGCTTCAGAGAATGGATTATCATCATTATTTGTGTACAAATCCTTGTGGTAATCAAAATAATCTTTATTGCTTAACATTAAATATGCTAAATAGTTATTACCCGAATATTGTGTTGTTGAATCAGGAACATAATAATAAAAGCCTTGCCCACTAATTTTTATTTCGCTACCATCTTTTCCATTATCACTTTCAAATAGTTCATTTATTAGTAGCGCTGTCGTGTCACTTCCTAGAGCTGTATCATGATATAAATTGTAAATCACACTTCTATAAAAATTTGTAGCATTAGGTATATCTGTCCATTTTAAAAAATAATTTATCTCATAACTTACACCAAACTCACTTGAATCCATTAAGTTTTTTTCAATAGATAATTCAAATGTTGGAAAGTTTGAAACTGGCACAGTGGTTTGCGCATATAACTTTCTACCATCAGGAATTTTTATAGATAAACTATATGTTTCACCTGGTTTAATTGGAAAATCCTTGGTGCTTAATTGATAACCTAAACTATCCTTAAACCAAGGAATGACTTTACTCATACTTCCATTAGAGATAAGTACCTCAGCATTTTTAATTTCATAAGGATACTCACTTGAGCCTGAAGTATATAATGGAATTGAATTGGTAAGTTGTACCCTAATAACAGTATCTTCTGGCGAAATAAAACATACTAAAACAGGCTTAGGTTCAACTTCAGGAATTTTTACATTCGCCTCTTTTTCACAAGAAGACATCAATGATACTAATATCAATATAATTCCTATATGTATAAATTTATTTATTCTTAAAATTTCCATGACCATGAAACTGAAGGTAATATTGGGAACAACGTAATTTGCATTAACTTATTTTGACTTGTAGTTGCACCTCTTTCAATAAAATAAAAAAATGGATTCCACCTATTGTAAGCATTGTAAAAACTAATTTCAAAAGTACGTGTATATCTTTTCTTTACTTTGGTAAATTGTAGTCCAACATCTAATCTGTGATATGGCGCCATTCTGAAACCATTCTTCTCACCATAATCGTTTCTAAAATTTGAGTTGTATCCTAAAAAGGAGTCTTGATTATATCCATCATTAGCAGCTGGATCGTGCGGTGCAGCATTATACTGAGCAATAGGCAATGTTATGGCATTTCCTGTACCATAAACCCAGGTGCATGAAAGCTTAATACGATCATTAAATTTATAAATATTTACTATCGATATATCATGCCTTCTATCATATCTAGGGTAAAACTTTTTGCCAAAATTTATACTATCGAATTGAACAAAGGTCCACGATAAAGTATAGCCTATCCAACCACTCCATTTGCCCTTTTCTTTTTGTAACAGAAATTCCCCGCCATAGCTCCAACCTTTGCCCTGTGTAATATTCTTTTCCCAATTAATTCCTTCGGCTCCTTCAGGATCATCTATTAATAAAAAGCTTGCCCCCTCTTTATAAAATGAAATATCGTTCATCTTTTTATAATATCCTTCAATAGTTAAGTTTATTCCTTTCGGTAACTCCTGTGCCCATCCAAGTGCCCATTGCTGAGATTGCATTGGACGCAAATTAGCAGTGGCAGGTACCCATAAATCTGTTGGCAAACTAACACCTGTACTACTTAACAAATGAAGATATTGGTTCATTAATGCATATGATGCCTTTATAGAACTTTTGTCTGTAATTGTGTAACGCGCTGAAACGCGAGGTTCAGGTTTTAAAAACGATTTATTATTAATATAATAATGGCTTGCTCTAAATCCAATATTTGCCTTCAATAAACCTGTAATTTTCCAATCATCCTCAACATATAAACCACTTTCAACAGAATAAATAGATCGTACCTTAATACCTGCTGATCCAACATCACTACTTTTAACTACCACTGCGCTTGGCCTAAAACGATGGAAAATACTTACACCTCCAAATTTTACATGATGTTTATTATTTGGGAAAAAATCAAAATCATGTTTTATTGTGTTATCTCTTATAGCTGATGAAAATTCTAAATCATAATAACTGCTATCGAATTCCTCTCTCGAGCCAATTCCCAATTGATAATTAGTGAATATTGCAGATGTGTTGGAGAATAACTTACCATTATAAATATGATTCCATCTTAATGTGCCAGTAGCATTTCCCCAATTTAAATTGCCTTTCATTTTGTAGCCATCTCCTTTGCTGTTGAAATAAAATTTATCTTTCCCAAAATAACCACTCAAATACAAGCGATCTTTATCAGTTAAGGTATAATTTAGTTTGGCATTTAAATCGTAAAAATAATAGCCCCCTTTTTGATCAGGTGGTAAAAATGGATAAATGAAAGCATCTATATAGGTTCTTCGTGCTGAAACTAAAAACGATGATTTCTTTTTTAACAATGGCCCTTCTAAAACTAATCTTGAAGATAGTAATCCTATGCCTGCTTCACCATGAAATTTTTCTTGATTCCCTTCTTTCATTTGCATATTAATTACAGATGATAGTCGGCCACCATAGGAGGCAGGAAAACCTCCTTTTACCAACTCTACACTCTTTAATGCATCACCATTAAACAATGAAAAAAAGCCAAATAGATGGTACGCATTGTAAACTGTGGCATCATCTAATATAATTAAATTTTGATCAGGACCTCCACCTCGAACATAAATACCACTGCTTCCTTCACTACCTTTTTGAACACCAGGCATCAACTGAATTACTTTCAATACATCTTTCTCTCCTAATAATGCTGGAATATCTTTTATTTGTTGTATTGGAATATTAATTACACTCATTTGACTTTCTTCACTAATTCTTATCTTCTCATCAGCACTTACTACCACTTCCCTCAACTTCACCCCTTGTTCAACGCCAAAATCAATTCTAATATTTTCACTAAAAAAGATAGTTGTATCTTTTTTAGAAAATCCTAAAGCGCTTACCTTAATACGGTGCTTCCCTTTGGGCAAACTCAATGAATAAAAACCATAAGTATTTGTTTGAACTCCAACTTTAAGTGAATCGCACGAAATGCTCACTCCAGGAAGTGTTTCGCCTGATTCTTTTTCTTTTATGATTCCCGACAAAATTACTTTATCTGACTGAGCTAGTAAAAAATTTAACGGCCCAATTACCAAAAACAATATGGTGTTTATATATAATTTCATTTATAAAAAGTAATATTAACGAAACATATTTCATATTATTGAAGAACAATTTTCAAAAAGATAAATGTATTTTATGTTATTAGTCAAAAGATAATTTATATTAGCAGTCTAATAATCAATAATATCATTATGAGAAAAAAAATATTTGCAAAAAAAGAACTTCATGTTATGATGGCTGAGTCGGCCGATTCTGAAAAAGGATTGCATCGTACGCTTTCGGCTGGTAACTTAATTGCTCTTGGTATTGGTGCTATTATTGGTGCAGGATTATTTGTTAGAACCGCTGCTGCTGCTGGGCAGGCTGCTGGACCTGCAGTTACTATTTCTTTTATTATTGCCGCAGTAGGATGTGCATTTGCAGGTTTATGTTATGCCGAATTTGCCGCAATGATACCCATTTCGGGAAGTGCTTATGCTTACAGTTATGTTACCATGGGCGAACTGGTTGCTTGGATAATTGGATGGGCCTTAGTGATGGAATATGCACTTGGTGCAGCAACGGTTTCAATTGCATGGAGTGAATATTTAAATAAACTTTTAGGTGGTCTAATTCCTTATGAATGGTGTCATAGTCCTTTTGAAAGTTTCACCGATTCAACTGGTGTATTACATACAGGTATGATTAACGCACCAGCCTTAGTTATTTTATTGTTACTGACTCTTCTTTTAATCAAAGGTACAAAAGAAAGTGCTTTTGTTAATGCGATAATTGTTTTTGTAAAGGTGGCTATTGTGTTATTATTTATTGCAATAGGTTGGCAATTTATTAATCCCGCTAATCATGATCCTTATTTGATACCAGCGGGCACCGCACCAGTGATGGATAGTGCCGGAAAAATTATTGCAGATTATGGTGGAGTTTTTAAACATGGATGGGGTGGGGTTTTAGGTGGTGCTGCTATTGTATTTTTTGCATTTATTGGATTTGATGCTGTAAGTACTGCTGCGCAAGAGGCTAAAAACCCAAAAAGGGACATGCCAATTGGCATTTTAGGTTCATTGCTTGTATGTACTATTTTGTATCTCCTATTTGGACATGTACTTACAGGTGTAGCTAATTGGAAAGATTTTGTTGACCCAGAAAAAGGAAGAGAAGCCTCAGTTGCTTATGCCATTTCGCAATATATGACTGGATATGGATGGTTAGCTAATGCCGTTACTGTAGCTATTTTAGCTGGATTTTCATCAGTGATTTTGGTTATGTTGATGGGGCAAAGTCGCGTGTTTTATAGCATGAGTAATGATGGTTTAATTCCTAAAGTTTTTGGTGAATTACATCCAAAATATAGAACACCTTACAAAGCAAATTGGTTGCTATTTATTTTTGTTGGATTGTTTGCTGCCTTTGTACCTGGACATGTTGCTGGTGATTTAACTAGTTTTGGAACTTTGTTTGCATTTGTCTTGGTAAGTGCTGGTGTTTGGATTATGCGTGTTAAAAATCCCGAAATTCCTCGTCCTTTTCGCGCTCCTCTTGTGCCTTTTGTTTCAACTATGGGCGTATTGGTTTGTTTAGGTATGATAATAGCGCTTGATGCACAAACATTAAAAGTTGCTTTTGGTTGGATGGTTGTTGGTATCATCATTTACTTTGGATATAGTCATAAACATAGTAAATTACACAAAAAGAATTAATTAATAACCCCATATTATTTGGAAGATCAAACAACAACTTTAAAGCGCTCGTTAGGATTGATGGATGCTACCATGATGGTGGCTGGCTCCATGATTGGTTCTGGTATTTTTATTGTAAGTGCCGATATGAGTCGCTTAGTTGGCAGCACGGCTTGGCTTCTCACCTTATGGATTGCTAGTGGTGTTATCACTTTAATGGCTGCTCTTAGCTATGGTGAACTTGCTGGAATGATGCCAAAAGCTGGAGGACAGTTTGTATATATTCAAAGAGCATACGGTAACTTTACTTCCTTTTTGTATGGATGGACCGTTTTTACTGTTATTCAAACTGGTGTTATCGCAGCTGTTGCTGTTGCTTTTGCAAAATTTACTGCTGTTTTTATTCCAGCATTAGGTCCCGAAAATATTTTAGCTCAGTTTGGATCAATTAAAATTTCAGCTGCACAACTTTATGCAATTTCAAGTATCTTATTCCTTACATTTATCAATACCAAAGGCGTTAAAAACGGAAAAGTAATTCAACTGTTTTTTACTTCTGCTAAACTTATTGCATTACTGGTATTAATTAGTGCTGGCTTATATGTTGGATTAGGCACTCAACAATTATCCATGAATATGTTTCATGCTTGGGATGCTAACACCTTAATTAAAATTGATAATCAATGGGTGAGCCAATCTGTAAGCGGAATAGGTCTTATACTTGTTTTAGGTACTGCCATGATTGGCTCCCTATTTAGCAGCGATGCATGGAATAACGTTACTTTTATTGCTGGTGAAATAAAGGAACCTCAAAAAAATATTCCTCGCAGCTTACTATTAGGTACTGGCATTGTAACGATATTGTACTTATTGGCAAATGTTACTTATTTAACCCTATTACCACTGCATGGCGACCCCAATTCAACAGATGTTATTGGTCAAGGAATTCAGTTTGCTGGTGCTGGCACCGATAGAGTTGGAACAGCTGCTGCTTCAATTATTTTTGGTGATATGGCTGTGTACTTAATGGCTATTTTAATTATGATTTCTACATTCGGTTGCAATAATGGAATTATTTTAGCTGGAGCTCGTGTTTATTACGCTATGGCAAAAGATGGATTGTTTTTTAAAGGAGCTGCTAAACTCAATCAACACGATGTTCCTGCCTACGCACTTTGGGTGCAAGCTATATGGGCAAGCATATTATGCCTATCGGGAACTTATGGTGATTTGCTCGACTATACCACTTTTGCATCGCTCTTGTTTTACATTATTACAATTAGTGGCATTTTTGTTTTACGTAAAAAAGAACCAAATACTGAAAGACCTTACAAAGTACTTGCCTATCCAATTTTGCCAATTTTATACATCATTGCAGCTGCATCAATTTGTTTAATATTACTTTATACAAAACCACAAAATACTTGGAGTGGATTATTTATTGTTTTGCTTGGCTCTCCATTTTATTTTATAGTAAAAGCTAAGAATAAATAAAACAAGGCATGCGTGAATTAAAGCGTCCAACAATTTTAACCGTAATATGCGTAATTTCTTTTGCCGCTGCAGTGTTAGGATTTCCAAATATATTTTCACCATTTATAAAAAAGAAAGGAGATTTTTTTCCCGCCTTTAATGGCATACTTATAGCCTTAGAATTTATATCAATAGTAGGTGTTTGGTATATGAAAAAATGGGGCTTTCGGGTTTATTTAATTACTGCGCTGTTAAACCAATCCCTATTGATATTTATTGATAATTGGAGTACATTTAAAATATTTTTACCTCTTGTGTTTATTATCATTTCAGCATTTTTTTATAGAAAAATGGATAATAATTTGTAATATCTTTTAAGTGCAATGTCGAAAATACTAAGCATAATATTCACTATTTTAACACTTCAAAATTATGCATCAAATAAAGTATACAAAAATTTAGAGGAAGCACTTAAAAATCCATTAGCTGTCACAAAATTAAAATTAAGAGGTATAGATAGTTTGCCAGCTAGTATTGGTTCGCTTATTAACCTTGAAGAGTTAGATGTGAGTAAAAATAAATTGACCTCCATTCCCCATGAAATTGGAAATTTAAGTAAATTAAAAACCTTAATTCTTTTCCGAAATAAATTAACTGAAATACCTGAAAGTATTGGCAATTTAGTAAATTTAGAAAGATTGGTGTTAAGCTCAAACAGGATAAAAAAACTTCCTTCTACAATTGGTAAATTATCAAAATTAAAAGAAATTTCTATCAGAAGTAATTTACTTGACTCTTTGCCTGAATCCATTGATGGATGCTACCAATTGAAAAGATTATACCTCGAATACAACCAACTAAGATCTTTGCCAAAATCAATTGGAGACTTACCTCATCTCGAACAGTTAAATTTAGAAAGAAACCAACTTTATGGTTTACCTTTGGAAATTGGAAATTGCACAAGTATTAAAATGCTTAATGTGAGTCGAAATCAGTTTTTAGAATTTCCTTTAGGAATTTGCAAATTAGAAAAACTTCAAATACTAGATGTTTCATATTGTGGTGTAATTGGTGCTTTGCCCGATTGTATAAGATACTTTAGTTCCTTGGATAGACTATATATTGACAATAGAGTATCATTACCAATGTCATTGAATTCGCGACCTAGATTACAAATTTTTATGAAATAATATTACAATTTAAGAAAAATCAAAAGCAATGAAAACAATAATTAAATCTTTAATATTTTCTATTTTTTTATTTTTATCACTTAATGCAACAGCGCAGTGGGTAAATATTAATGCGCCCACCTTAAATGTTGGAAATAGTATATACTTTACTGCTAACGATACAGGATATATGGTAACAGCAGATTTTAATAGTGGGGGTAAAATTTTTAAAACTACTGATGGTGCAAGTTGGTCAAATCAATTAACTATTACCGACTATTTGTTTACAGTACACTTTGTATCAAATCAATTGGGATGGGCTGCTGGTGGCCAAATTGGTGCAGGGATAATATTAAAAACAACCGATGGCGGTGCTACTTGGAACACCTTAACCAATAATTGTGAGCAAGTTTTGTCTATTTATTTTGTTAACGACACTTTGGGATGGGCTGCAGCAACTGATGCAACACAAGGTACATATTTTATTTATAATACCACTGATGGTGGCTTAAATTGGATTACGCAGCAAAGTGGTTCAGATTATGTTCGCTCTGTTTTTTTCATCAATCAAAACAAAGGTTGGGTAGCAGGCGATAATGGAAGAATTTATGGAACTACCAATGGTGGTACCACTTGGAACTTATTAACTAGCGGTATTGTTTGCCATTTTAATGATATACAATTTATTAATGATACATTAGGTTGGGCAGTTGGATCTTATGGTGATGGAAAATGCTTTAAAACTATTGATGGTGGTGCAACTTGGGTACAGCTAACAATTCCAACAATTGAACCCATTACTTCTCTTCATTTTATTTCAGATAATATAGGTTGGATTTGCGGAAATAACGGTGTTGTTTTAATTACCTACGATGGAGGTACAAATTGGCAACAAGAAATGAGTAGCACTACTAACAACTTAAATTCAATTCATTTTTTAAATGCTAATGTAGGTTATGCAACAGGTAATTTAGGCACTGTAATAAAATATACAAATCCAGTATCGATAAAAAATGGAGATAGAGAACTTGATTTTAAAATTTATCCAAATCCAAACAAAGGGATTTTGAATATCCAAGTTCCATATATTCTTGCAGAAAGAATTGAAGTCGAACTTTTTTCTGTTCAAGGTAATTATTTGGTCAAGTATTTTTTAAATCCAAAAGAACTTAATCACAAAATCGACTTATCAAATTTTGCAAATGGTATATACCTATTAAAAATTACCACCTTGAATGATATCCATACAGAAATAATTAATGTAATGCATTAAACCAATTGCATGCTCTTTTGTTTTTAACGTTTAGTATAAGTTAATTTAATAATACATTTGCTGCATATTTGCAATAACGATGAATAAAGAAAAAAAGGATATAACTTTGATTGGAGCAGGACTTGTTGGTTCTTTGCTGTCCATCTATTTGGCTAAAAAAGGTTATCAGGTTCATGTGTATGAACGTAGAAATGATATGCGTAAAAGTTCCAATTATGCTGGCCGTTCAATTAATTTGGCATTAAGTGATAGAGGTTGGAAAGCACTTTCTGAAATTGGCATCGCAAATGATATTAAAGAAATTGCTATCCCAATGTATGGTCGTTTTTTACACGCTTTAGATGGTAGTACTGCATTTCAACCTTATGGTAAAGAAGGCCAAGCTATTTACTCCGTTTCAAGAGCAGGCATCAATTGCAAACTAATGGATTTAGCCGAATCGCATCAAAACGTAAAACTTCATTTTGAAATGCGTTGCTCAGGCGTTGATTTAAAAAACAACCAAGCCATTTTTATTGATAACAATAATACTGAACATAAAATACATTCTGATTTAATATTTGGTAGCGATGGTGCCTTTTCTGCTGCCCGCCTAACCCAACAAACCAATATCGATCGTTTCGATTATCAACAATTTTATATTGATTGTGGTTATAAAGAACTAAACATTCCTGCTGGCCCAAATGGAACTTTTTTATTAGAGAAAAATGCTTTGCATATATGGCCAAGAGGCAAATATATGATGATTGCTTTACCTAATAAAGATGGAAGTTTTACTTGTACTTTATTTTTTCCCTTCGAAGGCGAAAAGTCATTTGCTGCATTGCAAACTAAAGAAGCTGTAAAAACCTTTTTTGATGCCGAATTTAAAGATGCTGTACCTTTAATGCCAACTCTTTTAGATGATTTTTTCAATAACCCTACTTCTTCTCTAGTTACAGTTAAATGCTTTCCATGGACTGTTGAAGATAAATTAGCATTAATTGGAGATGCTGCTCATGCCATAGTTCCATTTTTTGGACAAGGAATGAATTGTGGTTTTGAAGATTGTTCAGTATTAAATGGTTTAATGGAAAAACATAATAATGATTGGAATAAAATATTACCCGAATTCCAAAATTTACGAAAACCCGATAGCGATGCCATTGCCGATTTAGCTATAGGTAACTTTATTGAAATGCGCGATTTGGTGGCTGACCCAATGTTTTTATTAAGAAAAAAAATTGAAGCCAAATTCAATGAAAAGTACCCTGAAAAGTGGATTCCTGCATATAGTATGGTAACTTTTAGTCCTCATATTAGGTATTCAGAAGCCCTAAAAAAAGGTCAATTTCAAGACAAAATAATGGATGAAGTAATGCAAATGCCAAACATTACCAACACCTGGGATAGCAATGAAATTGAACAATTCATGTTAGATAAACTCAAGTAATAATTATACATTATTTGTAAAATAGGAAATAGCTAAAAGGTAACTTTTCATGCCAAAACCAATAATACTTCCTATACAATTTACACCTGTAAGTGAAGTGTGTCGATATGATTCTCTGCTTAAAATATTACTCATATGAACCTCTAGTACTGGTGCTTTAATAGCCTTAATAGCGTCAGCAATAGCTACCGATGTGTGTGTATATGCACCTGCATTTAAAATTATACCATCGCATATAAAGCCTTTTTGATGTAATTCATTGATTAATTCTCCTTCAACATTGCTTTGAAAATAACTCATCTCAACTTGTGGATAAGCTTTCTTAATTTCTAACATAAAGTCTTCAAAGCTTGTTGAACCATAAATTTCTGGCTCCCTATGCCCTGTCAAATTTAAATTAGGCCCATTAATGATAGCAAGTTTCATCATATACATTACTTTTTTCTGTAAAATTAGGGAAAATATGAAAGCTGTTCCGAAATTTCATATTGAATGTTGAAATCATTACCTTAAAATAAAATTCTCAATCAATAGTTTTAATTCTTGACATAGCGTGATTTTCATAGTTTTGCACAAAAAAAAATTGCGCAAAAAAGCCATTTTCATATTAATCATTTTCTATTCAATTAGCATAGTCTTTCATATTTGTGTAGTTGCAGGTTTTGTGCCCGATAGCATTGTTTGGGGAGGAAATGCAAAAAATAAAAATGAAATTTACACACTTGAAACTGTATCTTTACTTTTAAATACTATATTTTTAGTGTTTGCCCTTATACTTAATAACACCATTAAAATTAATTTAAATTACCTCATAAAAAAAACCATGCTATGGCTCATGAGCGCTTTGTTTATTATAAATACCATAGGCAACCTACTTGCTAAAAACAATCTCGAAACTATTATTTTTACGCCAGTTACCTTCCTGTTGAGCGCTGCTTGCCTATTTTTAGCTGTCAATAAAGAATCATAACAAATTCAAACTGCATTAATCATCAGGAAGCATCCTAGGACCAAACTGCTCATTTTATAAGAGTAATCACGCTTAGCAAATGATATCAATACATGAGCAATATTCTGATTTATAATTACTTCAGCCATTCAGTAATTTCAAATAAGGAATTTGGATTCAAATTGTAATAACGATCAACCAATATTTTTAGAGATAAAATTTATTTCAATTGGGTCAATGCATTTAAATTTTATTTCGGGTTAAGACCACATTAATCAATAAGAGATTTAAAAAATCGATCAACTTGATTTATACCGATGTGTAATAAGTAATGGCCCAAATTTGTTTCACTGCATTTGTCCCAAACTTATTTACGATCGGCATTTACCAATGTGAGATTTTAAATTATTGGAATAATTTATAAATCACATTGGCATTAGTTGGGTTAATCCCGATTTAGAAAATGTGATCAGATTTTTACAAATCTGATTTACAATTTCTTTATCGTTTACGCATTTCTAATATGTAGTCGTCCCTCAAAAAGTCATTTTTAAACGGGAGAGATGTTGGCCTTGTGAAAA